>DATAGL010000326.1:0-3754 GCA_036263755.1 Chitinophagaceae bacterium
ATCGGGGTGATCTTTGCGGTGCTCAACCTTATCCCTTACGTGGGGGCGCTGATCGGGAATGTCATCGGGGTGCTGCTCACGCTTACCTCCTCGCAGGAGCTCTGGCCCATCGTGGCCGTGCTGATTACGATCGCGGCCGTACAGTTCCTGGACAACAACATCCTGATGCCCCGCATCGTGGGCTCCAAGGTAAAGATCAATGCCCTGGCCTCTATTGTGGGCGTGATCATTGGCGGGGCGCTGGCCGGTATTGCCGGGATGTTCCTATCGCTGCCGGTGATTGCGGTGCTGAAGATCATCTTCGACCGTACGCGTAACTTCCGTCAGTGGGGTACCCTCTTCGGTGACGAACGTCCCAAACGGAGCCCGATGTCCTTCCCCGTGTTCCGTAAAAAATCACGCGATGTGCAGGAGAAGATCCAGGAACAGAGCGGCGTGGAGAAACCGAAGGAGTAGGACAGAGCGGGGGATACCGGAAGCCGTTTACGATGTGCGATGTACGATGTACGGTGTACGGTGTACGACGTACGGTTGATGAAGGCAACCTGTGCCGGGTAGGGAACGGCTGTTTTTATTTAGGCTAGTAGGGAAAGGACAGCATAAAGCGGTCGAGTGCTGCTTCTTTCCCGTCCTTGCTGTCGGCGGAAAAACAATAGAGCTCCCGGTTCCAGGCAAAAAAGGCAATCTTTCTCCCCACCAGCCGGATATAAGCGGGGTCCGTTTTCAGCGATACGGTACGGATGCCCTTAGCGGCTTCATATTTCGTTTCTGTAAAAATGGTCTGCATCGTTTCCCGGACACCGGCTGCATTGTCGGCCCGGCTGAACAGGAGAAAGATCTCGTCGGAGCCGGAGCGGTACAAGGCCTCTCCGTCGAGGCCCGGCTGCGGTGCCTTGAAGAAATGCCTGCGGAAGCTGCCCACCTTTTCCGGCAGCAGCTGGTTGAAGTCGGCGCCCGAAGGCTGCGGGCGGCGGGCAATGCCATAGGGCTCCGCCGGCGCCGGCTGGCCGGAAACGAGGGAGAACAGGAGGAGTAGTGTCAGGAGCTTCATCATTTGTTTTCATTTTCGGGTGAACCATACGGAACGGACAAAAAAGATCATAGGGCCGGACGGGTACGTGCTTCAAGTGTTGCCGGACAAAAATGGGAAAGGGGAATGAAAGGGAGAGGAGTGGATTTGCAAGCGGGCCGCGCCAGCCAACGAGAGGCTTTTCAGGTTTGGGGTTTGGGGTTGGATTACGGGATTTTGTTGCGCGCGGAGCTAAGGAGAAAAGGAGCGAATGAGTTATCTCTCCGCGTCCTCCTTTCCTCCTTAGCTCTGCGCGCAACCCGGTACCGGACTTTCCGCAACTGCTGAACCAGGGAACAACGCCAAACCACAAACCCCAAACACCCCATCTTTCCGTTGCTTGCTTCAAACCGGCCGCTCGTGAACGCAATGCAGGAAAGGGTTCGGTGCGGGTCTTTCTTCGTGCTCCCATCAAAACCCTTAATCAACAGACATGAAAGCAATTATCCGGAACACAAGTTTAGTTCTTACCCTGACCCTGGGCTTCGTTTCCTGCACGAAGGAAACCCTGCACGTGGAGGAAACCCCAAAGGCGGTACCGGCCGCACTGCCCGGTGAAGCGTCCATTGTTCAGAGCCCGGCCAAGACCTACCGCCTGCTGCGCCACGGCGGCGATTCACTGGCCTATTACAACGACGGACGCCTGGCTTCCTCCGGCCATAAAAAATACCGCTTCGTCACCTATAACTACGGCTTCAACACGATCATTGCCAAGTCCTATTATTACGGCAATGCCAAACCGAGCCAGGAAGACACCTACTCCCTTGAAGTGAGTTCCGGCCGTGCCTACCAGGTGGTGCAGAAGCGGTTTTTCAGTGACGGCACTGCCGACGTGCGCACCTACAAATTCCAGTACGATGCCCTTGGCCGGCTCGTCAAGCGCTACAATGCCAGCAAACCGGTAGACCGCATCGACTATGAATACGATGCCGCCGGCGATCTCGTAAGCACCTGGCATTACGGCGAGCAGGGACAGTACGGCCACCGCATGATCTATTTCTACCGGTTCGGCACCGAAGCCAAAATACAGAACCGGGTAAAGCTCAACCACAGCCAAGCCGGCGTGGAACTGTACCTGGATATTTTCGGTACCGGCTGGAAGAATGCCCCTAAATTTTACCGCACGCTGGCCAACGGCAAGATCTTCAAGGACGTGAACTGCACCTATAAGCTGAATGCCGACGGCTTCCCGATCACCCGTACCCTCACCGACATCACCGACCCGCAGCACCCGAAGAGCCCCGTTGTATACCATTACGGCTACCAGATCCTGTAATCCCTGCCCGGTACTTTCCGCCTGCAGCCCGCCTTTGTGCGGGCTGTTGGGGTTTGTAGTGGGATTGCCGGATTTTATTTCGCGCAGAGGAAAGGAGAAAAGGAAGACGCAGAGAAAAACTCCTTTGCTCCTTTTCTCCTTAGCTCTGCGCGAAACCTCAATCTCTTAATCCTGCCATCCCTCACCACAAACAAACCCATACCTGCCGTTCACAAATCCCCGTTGCAATCCATTAGGGACTTTGTTAACTTGTTCCCGGCTGCATGATACGTTACCTGCTTGCATACCTCGTTTTTCTGGTGCTTCCCTTTACGGGCAGGAGCCAGTATGTGTTTCATACCCTGGGCCAGCGCGACGGCCTCTCCACCAAGGAAGTCTATTGTACCTACCGCGATGCCGAAGGGTATGTCTGGTTCGGCACCCCCAACGGCCTGAACCGGTACGACGGCTCCTCGTTCAAGCTCTTCCCGGCGAACAGTAAGGCTTACCCGGGCCTCGAAGACAACCACATTCTCTCCATTACCGGACAGGGTACCGGGCGGATCTGGGTGGGCACGGCCAGGGGCATCTTTTATTTTGACAAGCAGCGGAACCGCTTTACTGCCGTACCGGCCATCGGCCGGGACGGAAAGGTGCTGGCCCCGGTCCGGGCCGAACGGTTTTTCCAGGGAAGGGATAAAACCCTGTGGACCATTACTTCGGCCGGCGTATTCCGCCTGCACCGCGATACCCTGCGTCCGGCCGTCTACTTCCTGGCCGGAGCCGATGCCCTGGACGACCGGTTCTGCTTTGGTTCCGCCAGCACTGTCGATACGGTGCGCCAGCAGGTCTGGCTCGCCACCCGCGAGGGAATCGTTTTTTTCGACTACCGCACCGGGGAAGTATACGACCGGAAGCACAATCCCAAAGGCTGGAAACTGCTGGCCCACCCCCGGTCGGGCACAGTGGCGGTTGACCGGTCGGGCAAGGTCTGGTTCAATGCCTACGACGCACCCCTGGCGCTTTTTGATCCCGCAGCCAATACCCTCATTCCGGCCAGCCGTATTTTGGGCGCTTCCTATACCAAGGACCTGGATGTGTGCAACAAGCTGCGGGTGGATGCCCACAACCGGCTCTGGATCTCCAGTGCGGGCCACCAGGTATATGTGCTGGAAGAAGATGGCACCCTGCAGCACCTGGCCAGCGGCCCGGGCCATGAATATTCCCTGCCGTACGGACTGTTCCACGACGTATATGAAGACCCGGTTGGGGACCTGTGGGTGAGTACCATCAATGGCGCGGGCAAGCTGAAGGCGGACAATTATTTCCTGCGCCTCCTCACCGTAGCCCCGAAACGTAAGACCGGCCCGGCGCCCTGGGCGGCCATCAACGATATGCAGCCGGCTTTCGGCGACCCGATCTGGGTATGC
>DATAGL010000327.1:0-6146 GCA_036263755.1 Chitinophagaceae bacterium
TCATAATATCCCTGATTACAAAACGAATTACCAGTCCTGGAACCACACCCTTTGACCACCGCACCGTTGCTCCTTACCGTTAGCGCCGAAAGAAATCCCCTGCACCGGTCAGGATACAAACTGTCCGCGACGCCAGGTTGAGATGCGGCTCCTGCAGTATTCAACAGGTAAAATCTTAAATTAGTTATTAACCCGGCTGTTTACCCCGTAGAACTGCAGTACCGTCACAAGGACAAGCTCCAATTCCGGGCAGCGTGTTACCGGGGGCCTCCACAGCAGCCTGGAGTACATTCAGGTATTCAGGAACAGCTCTGCTAAAAAAGGAAAAGCCCGGGCGATCCCGGGCTTTGACCTTCGTCTTTTTTTCATGGCTTGAACGGTAACAGGCCGATCCTGCGCGGAAGAAACCGTACTGCTCCGGAAAGGTTGCACCGGACAGCAACAGGGCCGGCCGAAGAACCACTACCGGCCGGGGATCTGATCCCAAACCGGTAACGGCTGAATAGCCTCCCTGCAGGAGCTGCGTTCCGGACCGTTACAAGCCTTGAAAACAGCCTTCACCCGTTGCCTTGCAGCGCATCGGACAATTCCTTGTCCACCCACACGGACACTGCTCCGCCGGGGCAGAAGAATTCCGCCTCACCCTGTTCATTGATCAGGATCTCGCCCGGCTCATTACCCAGGGCATCGACAAAAACGCGCCCGGCATGCCGCTGCCCCACCTGCATCCATTTGTTTCCCGGATCACCGTTGGAAAGCACCACGGCACAGCCGCTGTACGGCAGTTCGTCCTCCCCTTCCCTAGTCCACCCGATGCAGTTCGGATGATCCAGGTAATCCCTTTCGGTGCCATAGGACGCCTCTTTGCGCAGCTGGCAGAGCAGGGGCAGGTGCGCCAGGGCCGGCAGCACAATGTGATGCTCACCGCCGTCCCGCCCCTTGTCGGTATACTCGGCACTGTACAGGTCCGGGTAAAAAACACAGGGATATCCTTTCGACCGCAGGAGGGTGAGGGCATAGGCCAGGGGCAGGAACCAGGGCTCCACCGGGGCCTCCAGCGACTGCAGGGGCTGGGTATCATGATTGCCCACAAGGGTCACTGCCAGGTGCGGGACCGTAGCCACCAGCGTATCGTCGAAGATCGTCCGCAGGTCATAACCGGAGCCGGCCTTTGACGCCGTATGGAACCGGCATTGCAGCGGCGCATCAAAAAGAGCGATCTGTCCCTCCGTAGCTTCAATGTATCGATGCAGGAGCTCCAGGTTACCCGGCGCCCAATACTCGCCGACGGCAAACAGATCCTTGCCGGCAATGGACCGCATATATCCCAGCCATTCAGTATAAAAACGGGGGGTTATGTGCTTGACCGCATCCAGGCGTACCCCGTCAAAGCCGGTGGTTTCAAAGTACCACTTTCCCCAACGCTTCAACTCTTCGCGCACCGCGGGGTTGCGAAAATCCAGGTCGCAGAACATGAGGTAATCGAAATTGCCCTTTTCGTCGGAGATCAGCTCCTCCCAGTCCGACCCATGCTCATTGAGGATGTTGAAGATGCCGGTTTCCTGGCGGGAATGATCGTAATCCACCCCGGAAAAACAGGCGTGTGTCCACTGGAAGGAGGAGTACTTACCCTGCCGGGCCGGGAACATAAAGCGGGTAAAGGCTTCAATATCATAAGGCTCGGAGATGGCCGTGTTACGATCCTCCGGATCCATCCGCAGCACTTTCACCTGCTCCGTTTCCTCCCCGCCTCCCATATGGTTGGCCACTATGTCCACATAAACCTGGATCTGGTGGGATTGGAGGACCTTTATGGCCTCCAGGTATTCCGCGCGTGTTCCATATTTCGTCCGGACCGAACCTTTGGCGTCAAATTCCCCCAGGTCGTACAGGTCATAAACATCATAGCCATCGGAGTGCGCGCCCCGTGTGCCTTTATACGCGGGCGGGAGCCACACGGCGTTGATGCCCAGCCTGGCCAGGTACGGTGCTTCCGTTCGCAATTTTTTCCATAGACTTCCATCCCCGGGGTAATACCAGTGGAAGTACTGCATCAGGGTACCATTTCTCATAAAACCAGTTCCAGAATTTGGCGGTACCTGATAAAAAAACCGTGCTAGCAGGCCCTGCATTACAAAACCGGACGTAGCATAAGGCTTGAAACCGGTATTCAGGCGGATCAATGCTGCGCTACGGCAGAATGTTGCGGGAATTCCCCTTCTGCGGAAAGGCTCCTTTCCACACAGGCCCATTGGTAATGGATGTATGGCACAGACAACTCATTGCTTTATACAGGTGAGCAGCTGTATTACTTGCCTGTTCTTCCCTGTTGCTAGGCAAAGTAATATGATCACCCCGTGTACTGAAGCATATTATTCTTCCGGTGCACCACCAGGGTGCACATAACCTGCATTAAGGGAGATATCGTTTCGAACGACTGCACCAGAGTAGGCATATAATCAGGTAACACTGGTCAGGGACAGGTGTGCGCCTGTATACAACGGAGATCAGTGCCGTCACCCTGCCGCTGCTGCCGGAAGCGCCCTGCCGCCAAGGTACCTTGCGTGGGCCCTCTTCGAAGAATCGTCAGCCTACATCAGGATGCCCTCTACCGGCTGCTTGCGCGGCGGCAACTCCTTTTCTCCCAGCAGCTCGCGGAACTCTATTTCCACGTTGCGGCAGATGGCCGTCATGGGCACATCATTGATGCCGTTGTCAAAGGGGTTTTCACTTGCATCGCCTACCTGTTCCATTACATTGAACACCCAGGCAATGAGCATCGTAAAGGGAATAACCAGCCAGGTGGCGTTGGTTCCTACTTTTTCCAGTTCGTGAAGCAGGGCAAAGGGAAGCAGGGCAATAAAAATGTAAACAAACACCACGCTGAAGTTGGCGTACTGCCGGGGAAAAGGAAAGCTTTTGATGCGTTCGGCAGCGCCCTGCTGGTTATACAGTTCCCCGATGATCCGGCTCATCTCACCGTGTTCAATAGAGTCCAGCCAGCCTTTGTTTTTGCAGTGGATCAAAGCCTCGTTTTGCTGTTGCAGCAGGAAGGCCGCGCCGTTCACTTTCGTTGCCAGGCTGTTTCTTTCTTCCGCATCCAGGAAGGGTCCTACCTCTTCTTCCACCTGCCGCTGGAAGTTGGGCGCCCCGTACAGGTTCCGGATGATCTTGAGCTGCGCCGAAAACACATACTCCCCTTCCTGGAATACCGGTGCCTTGCGCAACTGGATCCGCAGCAGGTTCATCCAGGCCAGGTGCCGGTACAGCATCGCCTGTTTGACCGGTGCCGTGTCTTCCCCCGGTTGGCGCGACCCGACCACGTCGTGCACCATCGCCGCCCACATCCGGCCTGCATTGGTGATACTGCCCCAGATGCGCCGGCCCTCCCAGAGCCGGTCGTACGCCGAGTTGTTCTTGAACCCCACGTAAAACGCCACCGCGGTTCCGATGGTGGCCACGGGCAGAAAGGGAATGGCTATGGACCTGAGCCCTGAAAACTGGTAAAGCACAAAAGCCAGGGAGCTTAACAGAAAGGCCGCCAGCTGGACTTTCCAGGCAAACAAAAAAATAACCTTCCAGCTGATTCGTCGGTACAAAAACATAAAGCAGGGATTTGAGCAAAACGGGTTCGGGGGACAAATTAAGAAGAAAAGGGCGGCTCCCGTACTTTGGCCCTGGCAGGTATTGAGGTGCAGGCAACCTCCAACAACACCATTGTACCTGCTTGCCTGAATGTACCGGTTAAAAAGACACTACTGAATCACCGCCGGCAGGAATGGTATAAGCACACGCTAAATAAAAACGGCTTCCCCGAAATCCACCTGGAATACCGTTCTTCCCTCCTCCACCGTCTTCAGCGAAAAGGCAAACCCGTGGTTCAGCAGGATCTCCTTTACCAGCGTCAGGCCTACACCCTGCCCGTCCCTTTTGGTGCTGAAAAAAGGACTGAACAGGTGCTCCGCCTGTTCTTTGGATATGCCCCTGCCCGTATCGGTAATGGTGAGCCGGCGCCGGTCAGCTTCGGTTGCCAGGGTGATCCGGCCATCGGTACCGATGGCCTCCATCGCATTTTTGACGATATTGATCAGGGCCTGCTCCAGTTGCTGCCCGTCTGCCTGTACAGTAAAAGGCGTTCCGGTGACCTCGAACCGGATCCGGGCCTCTTCCGCCTTCCAGGCAAACAGGGTGGTCACATGCCCGATCAGCCGGCCCAGGTCCACCCCTGATTTTTGAGGGGGCGGAAGGCGCACCACATCGGCGAAATTCCGCATGAACCCATTCAGGTTCCGGTTCCGGTCGAAAGCCACCTGCAAGGCCCCGTACAACGCCTCCTGCTTCGGGGTCCACAGGTCTTTTGCCTTTATGGCCGATTCGATGATGGAGTTTACCGGGCCGATCGTGTTGTTCACCTCATGCGCCATCATCCGGATCACTTTTCCGTATGCTTTCTTTTCCGCCGCCAGGATCTCCGCCGTCAGCTCCTCGATCATCACAAACGAGCGGGCAAACCCCCGGTCCATAAATTGCGCCCGCTGCAGCTTATAGGTATGCACGCCGTCAAACGAAAGGGTTTTGCCGGCTCCCGGATCCAGTGCAGCAATCGCCTGCAGCAACGGGTGGCCGATCCCTTCGACGGGCTGCTTGAGCAGCGCCGCCTCCGGCATGCCCAGCACCGCGCAGGCCTTCGGATTCACCTGGTAGATCCGGCCATCGAAATCCAGGATGAGGATACCCGTCGGCGAGGTCTGGATCAGCTTTTCCAGGAAAAAATGCTGCTGCTCCTGCCTGGTCCGTTCCGTGCGCAGGTGGTCCATCATCTCGTTGTACACGCCGATCAGCTGGTCCATTTCATAGGTACCTGTCCGAAGGAATTTTACGTTGAAGTCTTTATCCTTGATCGCTTCGATGCCGTCCACCACCGTTTGCAGCGGCCGGAGCATCTGCCGGTACAGCTGCCAGGAAAGCACGCCGGACACCAGGATCAGCCCTTCGGCACCGAGGAACAGGAGCAGGTGACTCCGGAGCACGTAAAAGGAAAGCACCAAGGTGACCCCGTGCAGGATGAAGATCAACAGGAGGAATTTAGTCCGAAGCCTCATCGTAAGGGATGTTATATTTTTCGAGCCGGCGGTACAGCGAGCTTCTCGTGATCCCCAGCGCCTGGGCTACTTTACTGATCTTGTTGCGGTGGTAAGCCATTGCCCGGCGGATCATTTGCTGCTCCAGCTCATCGAGGCTGATGCTGCCTACTTCGGGGAGCTGTATACTCCCTTTCCTCGCCGGGCTTTGCTGTACCTGGGAAAGGAAATCCTCCACTTCGAGGATGTCTTTCCGGCTGACCAGCACCGACCGCTCCACCAGGTTTTTCAGCTGCCGGATGTTTCCCGGCAAGGGCAGCTGCTGCAGCCACTTCAGCGCTTCACCACTCACGCCCAGGCCGGGACGGTTGTAGATGGTCTTCAGGTTGCCGATAAAGAACCGGACAAGCTTCGGGATATCGCCCACCCGCTCCCGTAACGGCGGCAGTTTTACGGTAATGAGGTTGATCCGGTACAGGAGGTCTTCGCGGAACGTGCCGCGCTCCACCATTTCTTCCAGGTTGCGGTTGGTGGCACAAACCACCCGCACGTCCACGGTCTTTGTCCGGCTGCTGCCCAGCACTTCGTAGGTACGGTCCTGCAATACCCGCAGCAGCTTTACCTGGCTGGCGGCATCCAGGTCCCCGATCTCATCGAGGAAAATGGTTCCTTTATGTGCCATTACAAAACGCCCTACCCGGTCCAGCCGCGCATCGGTAAAAGCGCCCCGCACATGGCCGAACATCTCGCTTTCAAAAAGCGAGGTGGAGATACCGCCCAAGTTCACTTTGACAAAGGGCTTGTTTGCCCGCGGACTGTTCTGGTGCACCGCTTCCGCGATCAGTTCCTTACCGGTGCCGCTTTCCCCCAGCAACAGGATGGAAGCATCCGTGGCCGAAACCCTTCCGATGGTTTCCAGCAGGCCGAGCACTTTTTCATCTTCGCCGATGATGTGCTGGAAGCGGTACAAGGCATCCAGCTCCTTCCGGGTATGCCGCTCGCTTTTTTGCTCCCTCAGGCCCAGGATGGTTCTTACCGATTGCAGCACATGATCATTGCTCCAGG
>DATAGL010000328.1:0-17146 GCA_036263755.1 Chitinophagaceae bacterium
CGGAACCTTCCTGCTGCAGATGGCGGCGATCTACCTGCCGGTGGCCAACCGGCTGCTGAAAACGCAGCCCCTCAGCGGGAAAGAGCTGCTCATCTGCATCGGTCTTTCGGTGGTGCTGTTCCACGCCGTGGAAGCCGAGAAGTGGTTCAAGCAGCGGGCGCGGAAGTAGGGGCAAAGTCAACCATTGTCGGGGCCAACTGTTTAAGGGGAAGCAGGGCTGCCTGCACCGGTTTGCCCAGGATTCCTTTTTTTTGCGGCACGCAAGAAGCACCCATTGGTAACCCTAAGAAAAAGTTTCATGAAAGTACTGCTGATCGAAGACGAGCCGAATGTAGCCGGTGTGATCAACCGGGGATTGAGCGAGAAAGGCTATGCCGTGTCGGTGGCCCCGGACGGCCTGCTGGGGCACCAGATGGCGCTGAAGCATGATTTTGATGTGATCATCCTGGATATCATGCTGCCGGGGATCAACGGGATGGAAGTATGCCGCCAGCTGCGGCTTTCGAAAGTGAACAGCCCCATCCTGTTCCTCACCGCCCTGGGCACCACGGAAAACATAGTAGCCGGGCTCGATGCCGGCGGCGACGATTACCTCGTCAAGCCCTTCAAGTTTGCGGAGCTGGAGGCACGGATCAAATCCCTGTCGCGCCGCAGGCACCTGCCGGTGCAGGACGAAGAAGACCGCCAGCACCTCGACGAGCTGGTGATCGATTTCAAGGCGAAGCTGGTAACGATCGATGAAAAGCCCGTGTCGCTGACCACCACCGAGTTCCGCCTCCTGGAATTCTTTGTCCGCAACCGGAACCGGGTGGTGTCGCGCATGGAAATCCTGGAAAAGGTCTGGGGCATCGATTTCAATATGGGCACCAACGTGGTGGACGTGTATGTGAACTACCTCCGGAAAAAGATGGGGGAGCAGGTAGGCAAGCGGATGATCCAGACGGTCATCGGCATGGGGTATATGTTCAAGGCTTAAGCAACCGGTACCATGAAGATCCAGACGAAAACAACCATCCTGTTCACGATCCTGACCGCCACGATCTTCCTGATCCTGAACATCACCGTCTACTTTTTCCTGAGCTCCTATGCCCACCGCGACTTCAACAAGCGCCTGGAGCTGAGGGCCCGGCTTTCGGCCCGGTACCGGTTTGAGCAGGGCGACCTGTCCACGCAGGCACTCACCGAACTGCGGAAGCAGTACCTCGAAAAGCTGCCTGGCGAGGAAACGATGTTTTTCCGGCTCGACCACACCGGCAAGGCACCGGAGGAGCCGACACCACGGGTGCTGCCGCCTTCGTACCTGCAGCGCATCATCGAAGCCGACGGGAAAACGGTGTACTACCAGGCTGCGTACCGGCATTTTGCCGGCCTGCTTTACAAGGATGAGACGGGGAAGTTCCTCGTGCTGGAATCGGCCACCAACCGGTTTGCCATGGAGATGATGCAGCGGCTACGCACGATGAAGATCGTGCAGTTTATTTTCGCCGTGGTGATCATCTATACCGTGGGGCTTTATTTCTCCCGCAAAACGTTCCAGCCTTTCCGCGATATCATCAGCCGCGTGAAGGACATCAGCCAGGGCAACCTGCACCTGCGGCTGAAGGAACAGGCGGGCGGCGACGAGATCGCCGAGCTTACCGGCACCTTCAACCGGATGCTCAGCCGCCTGGAGACCGCCTTTGAGGCGCAGAATAATTTCATCAGCCATGCCTCGCACGAGCTGCGCACGCCGCTGACGGCCATCATCGGGGAAGCCGATTATGCCCTGTCGAAGGAGCGCACGGCAGCGGAGTACCAGTACAGCCTGCAGCAGATCACGCAGCAGGCGGAGAAGCTGCAGGCCCTTTCGAAGGGACTGCTGGCGCTGGCGCAGACCGGCTTCGACGGCAAGGTGCAATCCTGGAAAACCGTCCGCCTCGACCAGCTGCTCTTCGACGTGAAAGCGGATTGCGACGCCATCCTGCCCGGCAACGGTATCCAGGTATGCATGGAAGACCTGCCGGTGGAAGAGGAAGGGGTCAGCATTACCGGCAACTACGACCTGCTGAAGATTGCCATCAACAATATCGTGCTCAATGCCTGCAAATACTCCAACAACCAGCCGGTGACCCTGACGCTTTCGCTGAACGAAGGCCACATCGCCATTGTCGTCAGCGATCAGGGCATCGGTATCCCCGACGATGAGCTGAAATACATCTATGATCCGTTCTTCCGGGCCTCCAATACGAAAGACTATGAAGGCTACGGAATCGGCATGCCGCTGTCGAACAACATCATCCACCTGCACCAGGGGACCATCGAAGTGCGTTCCTCGGTAGGGATCGGCACGCGGGTCCGGATCAACCTGCCCGTGCGTTGAACGGCAGGCACCTCCCGGCCCCTGCTGGTTTCGACAATTCTAATCTTCATTAGAACCAGGCGTTCATTTTTATCCGGCTTTAATCCCAATCTTAGGACATTTTCAGTCTGGTCTTAAGCGCTCCTAATAGCGGCGGGGGAGCTTTGTGTCCTAAAAATCAATGGATATGACCAATATTTTGATCCCTACAGATTTTACCGCTGCCTCCCTCAAAATGACCGAGCTGTTTATCAGAGATGCCAGCATCCGGAAGTGCAACATCGTGCTGTTTCATGCGTTCCGCCTGCCGCTTTCGCCGTTCGACCTGCTGGCGGCACGCACGCAGGACCCGGCCTGTGCGCTGGTGAGCGAGCCGTTCCGCCAGGCCTGCAAGCAGCTGAAGGATGCGTTCCCCGGGCGCGTCGGCAAGATCGTCATCCGCTGCATGACCGGCGATACCCCGGCGCTCTTCCGCAATTTCATTGACGCCCACAACATAGACTTGGTTTACTGCCCCGATACCTACCGGTTCGCACCAGTGCATCCCCGCAGCATCGATCCCTGCCCCCTGTTCAAAAAGTGCGGCATCCCGGTGGTGCGGTCGGCACGGAAGGAAGCCGGCGCCGGCTTCGTGGAAACCGTGCTCCAGAACATACAAATGTCCACGGCTTAACCGAGGCCTTTACCCTGTAACTATTCCCCTATGCTGTTGAAGAAAAATATCCCGTTCCAATATGTTTTCGGCAAGATCAAGTACGAGATCGTTGTCATTGCCCTGTATGCCCTGCTGGTGGCCGTCCTGTACGACAATTACCACCTGACGCGGATCTCCATACCTATCTCCGTTCCGACCATCCTGGGCACGGTCATCTCGCTGCTGCTGGGCTTCCGCAGCAACCAGGCGTATGACCGCTGGTGGGAGGCCCGCCATGTATGGGGCGCCATCGTGAACGACTCGCGTACGCTGGCCCGGCAGCTGGTTTCGTTCACGCCTTCGGGTATGGAGTCCGACCCGATACGCTCGTACGTGCACCGGAACATACAGCGGCAGATCGGCTGGTGCTACAGCCTGGCCCTGCACCTGCGGGGGCAGAACGCCCGGGCCGGCCTGGACAAACACCTGGAGCGGAGCGAGTACGAAGCCCTGGCGGAAGTGGACAACGTTCCTTCCGCCCTGCTCGACCGCATGGGCCGCGACCTGCAATGGGCACTGGAAGAAGGATGGATCAACCGGTTCCAGCAGGTGGAGATCGACCGTACGCTGACGCGGCTCACCGACGCTATGGGTAAATGCGAACGCATCAAGAATACGGTCTTTCCCAGCACGTACAGCCTGTACATTCACCTTTCGCTCCTGCTGTTCATTGTGCTGCTGCCCTTTGGCGTGATCGAGTATTTCGGCGTGTTTGAAGTGCCGCTGGTAGTGGCGATCTCGGCCTGCTTCCTGCTGATCGAAAAAATGGCCATCCACCTGCAGGATCCTTTTGAAAACAAGCCCACCGACACCCCCATGACCACCATCTCGCAGAACATCGAAAAAAACCTGACGCAGTTGTACGAGCTGCATGCCCATGCGGCCCGGCCGGCCCACCTGGCCGTAGCGGGAAAGGAGGGCGGCCTGCCGCCGTACAAAGGAGCGGGACGGGAGGATGCCCTGGACGGGGCGGATACCGGGGGCGCTTACCGGAAAGCCGCGAACTACTACCTGATGTAAATCCAAGCGCAGCATAAAGCGCGCAGCAAAGCACAGAAGGGATGCAGGAAAGCATCCCTTCTGTGCCTGGGTAGACGCGATCCTTTGCTTTGCTGCTCCCTTTTTTACTTTTGCAGGATGGAAGCGCTTTCCCATTTCCTCCAACGCTTCGAGTCGTACGGAAGCCTGTCCGCCGCCAGTAAAGCAGCGCTGGAAGCCATCCTCGTTCCGAGGACCTACCGGCGGAACGATTATTTTATCCGTGAAGGCCAGCATCCGAAGAATATTGCCTTTGTCTGCCGGGGCCTTTTTTCCCAGTACTTCACCGCGGCGAACGGCGATGTGGTGATCAAGCGCTTTTTCCCCGAAGGCTATTTCTGCACTTCCATGAGTGCCGTGCTTTCGGGCGCCCCGAGCGACTTTACCATCCAGGCACTGGAAGATTCCTCCGTGCTCGAATACAGCTACGGGGCCCTGAAGCGCCTGACGAAGACCCATGCCGACATTGCCGATGCCTACATCCGCTACCTGGAAGTGCACTGGGTGATCGAGAAGGAACCGCAGGAGATCTCCCTCCGCTATGAAACGGCCAAAAGCCGGTACCTCACCTTCCTGCAGCAATACCCTTCCCTGGAAGGCCGGCTGAAGCAGCACCAGATCGCTGCCTTCCTCGGCGTGACCCCGACGCAGCTCAGCCGCATCCGGGCGGAGCTGTAGTTCATTTTCCCTTTATCAACATATGTACATGTTTTCGCTTTCCGTGGAGGGTAGGTTTGTAATCAAAACCACAGGAATATGGAAACAAGTAGCTCCACCGATTTTTTCACCGACCAGCTGGAGGATAAAGCCACCATCCTGCTGCCCGGCGAGGGAGAGCGCCTCCGTGCAGGCGACGGCTCCTGTACCTTCAAGGTCACCAGCGAACTGTCGCGGGGCCGGCTCGGGATCTATGAGATCGTGTTGCCGCCCCATACCGTCGGCGCCCGGCCGCACTACCACCGCTTCATGGACGAGGTCTTTCTCGTTCAAAAAGGTGTGCTGACCCTGGAGCTTTCCGGCGGGCACCACCTCCTGAGCCCGGGGGCAACGGTCTATGTGCCCCGGTTCACCCCGCACGGCTTTGCCAATACCTCCGGCTCGGAGTTGGTGCTCACCCTTATTTTCAATCCTTCGGAGCAGCGGGAGGGCTATTTCAGGGGGCTGTTCGGGCTGCTGCAGGCGGAACAGATGGATGTGCCGTTGTTCCTGCAGCTGGCCCGGAAGCACGACACCCACCCGGTGGATCTTCCCCGCTTCCAGCCTCTTCCCTGATCTCCCTTTGCCTGTAGCCCGGCAACAAAACCTTCCCTTAACCATAAACACAGAACACATGGAACTCCTCCCCTTACTGAACTGGCGGTATGCCACCAAAAAGATGAACGGCCGGCCGGTCGCCCCCGAAAAAGTGGGCCGGATCCTGGAAGCGGCGCGGCTGGCGCCCTCCTCCAACGGGCTCCAGCCCTTCGAAATCCTGGTGATCCGCAGTGCGGCCCTGAAGGAACAGATCTATGCCGGCGCCTGCCCGCAGCCGCAGGTGGTTACCTGCTCGCACCTTTTGGTGTTTGCCGCCTGGGACCGGTATACGGAAGGGCGGATCAACACCTATCTTCAGCCCCTTGCCTCGGAGCGGGGCGTGCCCCCGGAAGCGCTGGAAGATTTCCGGCAGACGCTCCTCCGCCAGTGGGCGCCCCTGGAGGAAGCGGCCAGTGCTGCCCATGCGGCCCGGCAGGCCTACCTGGCGCTCGGGGTGGCCCTGATCGCGGCGGCGGCCGAAGGCGTGGACAGCACGCCGATGGAAGGGTTTGCACCCGGGGCGCTGGATGCCCTGCTCGGCCTGAAAGAGCAGGGGTTGCGCAGCGCCGTGCTCCTGGCACTGGGGTACCGGGACGCCGAGCAGGACTGGCTGGTCCGCCTGCCTAAAGTGCGCAAGGGCCGGGAGGCTTTTGTCCGGGAAATCGCCTGAGCAGCTTCAGGAAGAGGGATCCGGGTTGCGGCGGCTCCTTCCCAGCTGCCGGAGGGAGAGGGCGGGAGCGTTATTTCCCGGCACCGGCTACGGGGACGGAAAATAAAGAATGGCAGGCCTACAGCCAGAACAGGCTAGCAATTTGGCTGTAACTACCCCGAATGCTATATTTACAGCCAAATGATCCGGATCATTGGCCGACAAAAAGAGCTGCAGCTCCTCCGGGAGGTGGCCACAGCACCTGCTTCCGCCTTCGTGGCGGTGTACGGGCGCCGGCGGGTCGGCAAGACCTTCCTTATCCGGGAGGCTTTTCAGCAGCAGTTTTGTTTTTCCCTTACGGGTGTGGCCAACATTTCCACGGCCCAGCAGCTGGCCAATTTTCACCATGCTTTTGTCAAATACCAGCCGGCCGCGGAAGGGTCGGCCCCGCCGTCGGGCTGGCTGGAAGCCTTCCAGCGGCTGATCGGCCTGGTCGAGCGCAGTCCCGAGGGCAAGAAGGTCCTTTTCCTGGATGAGCTGCCCTGGCTGGACACGGCCCAGTCGGGCTTCATCCCCGCCTTGGAGCATTTCTGGAACAGCTGGGCCTCGGCCCGGACCGACATTGTGCTGGTGGTCTGCGGCTCGGCTGCTGCCTGGATGATCCAGGAGCTCCTGGGGCATACCGGGGGCCTGCACAACCGGGTCACCCACCGCCTGCGGCTCCGGCCCTTTACCCTGCAGGAGTGTGAGGCCTTCCTGCAGGCCAAAGGCGGGCAGTTTGACCGCTACCAGCTTATGCTCCTGTACATGGCCCTGGGCGGTATTCCCTTTTACCTGGAGCAGGTCCGCACGGGCGACAGCGCGGCCCAGAACATCAACCGGCTTTGCTTTGAGGCGGACGGAGCCCTGCGGACGGAGTTTGACATCCTGTACCGTTCCCTGTTCAAAAAAGCGGCCAAGCATGTGGCCCTGATTGAAGCCCTGAGCAAAAAAGCAAAGGGGCTGACCCGCAGGGAACTGCTCGGGCTGACGGGCCTACCCGACGCGGGGAGCACCACCCGGATCATCAGGGAGCTGGAAGAAAGCGATTTCATCCGCCGCTATGCGCCGTACGGGCAAAAGGAGCGCAATGCGCTGTACCAGCTCGTGGATCCTTACTCCCTTTTTTACCTTAAATGGATCCGCCGGAGCAGTGTGCTGGATGAGCATACCTGGATCAACCAGCTGGACAGCCCGGCCCAGCGGGCCTGGAGCGGCTATGCCTTTGAGCAGGCCTGCCTCGCCCATATTCCGCAGATCAAAAAAGCCCTGGGCATTTCGGGGGTGCAGACCATGACCTCCTCCTGGGTAAGCACGGGCCTGGAAAAAGGCGCCCAGATCGACCTGGTGATCGACCGCAGGGACGGGGTAATCAATATCTGCGAGATGAAGTTTTCCCTCCACAGCTTTACCATCGATAAAAAGTACGCGGAAGAACTGAAAAACAAACTCCGGGCGTTCCGGGAAGAAACCGGGACCCGGAAAGCCTTGTACCTCACGATGATCACCACGTTTGGCGTAACGGCGAACGCGTACCGGACGGACGTGCAGAAGGAGCTGACGATGGATGTGCTGTTTGAGTCCGCCTGAAAGAGGATGGTTTGCGCCGGACGGCCCCGGCGGCTTTCGGTAGTGAGGGCTTACGCTTGGAAGGTCCAAAAGCGCACTTTCGTACCCGATTCCGCCAAATCCTTCACAAATTTGGGCATTGTAGCGGAAGGCTCCTCCAAAAAGACTATATTTGTACGGCCCACCCTCTTGTAGAAAAGTTTTACCAGCCGCCATTTCTACCTGTTTCCCTGCCACTCTAAATTAATGAATCCACTCCGTGGGGTTATGATTTACAGGTACAGCATGCATCATCCGGGCCGTAAAATAAATATACGATCAAATGAATATTGAAGATATCCAGAAGTTCCTCGACAAGAAAACAGACCCCAAGAACGAGTACGTAAAGATCTCTTTCAAGAAAAGAGCCACCATCCACGGCCTTTTCGTGCGGGACAATAAAGACTATACGGACCTGAAAGCCAAGAATTTCTGGCGCATCGTGCCTGAAAGCCAGTTTGCTTCCTACCGCCGCACGAAGGACGTCAGCCTTGCGAAGATCTTCAGCGGGACCGATTTCTCCCGGCTGTCGCTTTATACGGCCACCGCAGAACAGTCCTGATCCAATAGACCCATATCTTATAAAAATCTCAACAACATATTATGTATAACGCCATCTGGAAAAAGTACATTGCCGTCATCCGCATTCTCCTGAAAAGAGCCGCCAACGAGCAGCAGACCCTGCAGCTCAATGTATCCGATTTTGAGAAAGTGGGTCCGCAAAAAAAAACCGGGTTCAACTTTACCCTGAAATTCATCCAGGGACGCGTGGATGACCTTGCCGGCTTGTCCAATACGGCAAAAGAACTGGCAGCCGTACTGGTACAGGATCCGCAGATCAGCGAACTGTTCCGCCGCGGTGAATTCCACCTGGGTGTCAACAGCAAGTTCCTGCTGACGATCCGCATGGTACAGGAAGCACCCGAAGTCGCCGAACCGGCTCTGGCTGCTGAAAACGCGGAATAATCCAGGAAGTCGGAGGCGGGCAACCGGCTTTCCGGCGGATGACCGGCCTCCCGTATACTCCTCACCCCACATTTTACTGCATCCTGCCAGTATGCAAGGTTTAGAACCCTTGCCTGCCGGGCGGACGGATCACCCTTTCCGGTTGTTCCTGCACCGGCAGGCAGCAGGAAGGGGTGTTCCCGTTCCGGATACTCCTGCCGCCTGACGGGCCCTGCAGGGAACACCGAAAGATCTTTTCTCCGGGCAGGTGGCATCCTTTTCCTTTCCCTTCCGAAGTCCTCATCCATACAGGTTCCGCCGGCGGAACTAACCCCTCGTCGCTTCCTGTTCTCTTTCGATTCCACAGTTTCTGATGCAGGGCTCCCTTCCTGAGCCGGAGGGCATTCTTTCGGCAAGAGGGAAACAGATTCCACCGGAGACCCGCTGCGGGCTGTCCTGCGGATCCTCCATAAAAAAAACCACCGGGCCAGAAGCGGCACCGGTGGTTTTTATGTAAGAGCTTTTAATGTTAGAACGAATACCGCAATCCGAAATCAAAGCTATCGCCGGTATTGGCCCCTTTCAGGTCCGTAGCCCTGGTTTCATAGAACACCAGTGCCGATACGCGCGACCGGAAGTTGATGCCCACGCCAAAGGTAAAGTTGCGCGTGCTGTGGTAGATGGCGGAGGCCTGCAGGAGCTCGTGCAGGAAGGTCAGGTTTGCGCCGGCACCCACAACAGGGGTCAGGTCCGGGCGGCCCTGGACGATCAGCTTCGGCTCGATGCCGATGGCTTCGGCGCCGGCTTCCACATTCAGTTTGGTCTTGTAACCGATGGCGGTATAAAACGAAGGATGGTCTTCGCCCAGGTAGTCCTTGTTCGTAAAACGGCTGACGAGGTTGAAGGCCGTGGCCTGGATCGTTAACCGCTTATCGTAGGTATAAGCCGCACCGAAATCGGCTTCAAAGCGGTTGTCGGCCCCGTTGCCGCTTCCGAGCAGGGGATCGTTCACGTCGCCGATCACGCCGCTCCGGTTGAATTTCTGGAGAATGGCGCCGGCGGAAATACCGAGGTGCAGGTTATGCGCTTCGGTAAACGGCACATGGTAGGCATAGCTGCCCATGATCCGGGTTCTCTGGATGATGCCGGCCTTGTCGTGGAGTACCGACAAGCCGCCGCCCATATTGCCGCCGAAGCCAAAGTCGCCGGAGAAGGTGATGGTTTCGGGAGCGCCCGGGATGTCGTTCCAGAGGCGACCGTAGGATCCGTTCAGGCTGTGCTTCTGGTTCAGGCCGGCCAGTGCCGGGTTGGCAAGGAACTGGTTCTGAAAATAGGCAGTGGCAGGCATTTTCATCTGGGCATTTCCTTCGCCTGCCAGCAGAAGCAGCAGGGCCGCCAGCAGGACAAGGAGGTTCCGGCTTTTGGGGGTGTGCTGTGCAATGGTATGTAGTTTCATGAAAAGCGGGTTTGTGGAGCGCGGGCGGTACAGGCCCGCCCGCGCCGGTGGTGATTAGTTATTGCTTCGGATCAGGGTAATGGTTCCTTTCTGATCGGGGACGCCCGGCCAGAACCGGATGATGTAGTAATATGTGCCCTGGGGCAGCGCTTTACCTTCACTGGTGCCATCCCACTCGTTCTTGTAGTCGCGGGAGAGGAAGACGAGCTTGCCGGCCCGGTCGAAGATGCGGATCTCATGACGGTCGTACAGGTTGAGGTTGGTGATGGTCCAGCGGTCGTTGACATTATCGCCGTTGGGCGTCACCACGTTGGTGGGCACGGGGCGGGGGAGGCCGGTCTTGTCCGACTTCGTGAGGGCGCCGGTCACCAGGGAATAATCCGAGTTCACGGTGCTGCTCGTCACCAGCAGGCGGTAATAATAGCCCTTGCCTTCTTCCAGTCCTTCGTCGAGGTACGTGGTCTGGTCGGCACCCACGGTGGTCAGCGAGTCGAAGTCGGTGCCGTCGAGGGAGCGCTCGATCACGATGCCGGTACCGTTGGTGGCAATGTTCACCCAGGTGAGCTGGATAGAGGTTTGCGAAACGGCTTTTGCTTTCACCTTATCGGGCGGGGGAGGACCTTCCCGCTTCAGCAGGCGCCATTCGGCCAGCTGGAACAGCCCGTCGCCGGCGTTGTTGGCGATGCGCAGGGCGTAGTATTTATAGGCCTTTGTATTGGCAAAGCTGTAGGTATTGGTCTGGAAGCGGTTGCCGAAGGATTCACCGGTACGGCTGTCCAGCACTTTCCAGGTCACTTCGTCGTCCGAGCCTTCCAGGGTCCAGGCCGACGGGTCCCTTCCCTGGGCGTCGTTGGCCGAGGTGAGCGTGTACTGGTCCACCACCGCGAGCTCGTTGGGTTCCCACTGGATGCGCACCGGCCGGTGGTTGCCCCAGTTGAAGATGAGGAATTTGGAATTGGTATTGTTGTCCACGACCTTTTCCGGTGATTCGCCGCCGGGGTAATCGTTGACGGGGCTTCCGTTCTTGTCGTATACTCTCAGCTTTCCGCCCTGGGCCGTAACGTCCTTGCTTTGCTGGGCCGATACCAGGGATGCGGACAACAAGAAAGCAAGGGAAAAGAGGGCTTTGCTTATTGCATTATACATGGGAATGAGTTTAGTTGAATGGGTTGTCTGAAGCCGGCCGGCTGCCTTGCGGCGGCCGGCTAGCCAGAGAGGGTTCCTTTATTACCAGCCTTCGTTTTGCTCCAGGTTGGGGTTGCGTAAGGTTTCGTCCTGGGTGATGGGGATCACGTACATCGCGTTGCGCCAGGTTCTGCGCTCCACCAGGAACCGCTCGTACCGGTAGCCTTCGGGCTTGGTGGCGTCGGCGATGGGCCGCATGCCCCACAGTTCCTTTTCCGTGTTCTCGGCGATCTTCCAGCGCCGTACATCCCAGAAGCGGTGGTTCTCGAAGCTCAGCTCAATCCGGCGCTCGTTGCGGATCCGCTGGCGCATTTCGGCCTGTGTGAGGCCGGCGGGCAGCGGCTGCTGGCCGGCACGGGTGCGCACGCGGTTTACGTAAGTGAGGATGTCGGGATGACCCGGGCTGTACTCATTCAGGGCTTCTGCATAGCTCAGGTACACTTCGGCCAGGCGGATCTGGATACCATCCACCCGCACGCTGCCGCCGCCGCCGATGGTGGCGTTCTCGTTGGCCAGCTTCCGCAGGTAGTAACCGGTACGGCTGTGGTCCGTATTGGTATTGGCTTCGTCCTTGCCGCCGGCAAAGGTTTCGATCCTGCGGCCTTTCCAGGGCGCACCATTATAGGAGATGTCGGTATACAGGCGGGGGTCGCGGTTCCGGTACGGACGGTCGGGATCATAGCCGGAAGCCGGGTCGGAAATGGGCAGGCCGTTGTTCATTTCATAATCGGCCACGATGTTGTCGGAAGGAGCGGTGCCCGACCAGCCGTTGCTGCCGAAGGGGAACATGTACTGGTCGCGGTTGCCTTCATTCATGCGTACGAAGATCACTTCCTTGCTGGTCAGCGTATTGTTGATGAACATGCGCTGGCGGGCTTCGAGGTTCGGTTCCAGCTCATACACCAGGTTGCCGCTGGCATCGCGCAGGTCGATCACGGCCTTGGCGGCTTCGGCTGCCCGCTGCCATTTCTGCGGATCGGAGTCGGTGGCCGGACCGTTGATGTTGGCCTGGGCGCTGGTCTTGCCGGCTTCGGCCCACAGGGGGCTGGCCGAGTACAGGAGCACCCGGGCTTTCAGGGCCAGGGCCGCACCCTTGGTCACGCGGCCGGTCTGGTTGCTCGGGTAGGTGAACGGCAGGCGCTCCAGGGCTTCCTCGCAGTCGGCCACTACCTGGGCCACGCATTCGTCGTAGGTGTTGCGGGGGCGGTTGAGGGCCTCGGCATCGTCCTGGCCGATGGTGCTGGTCACGATGATGACGCCGCCGAACTGGCGCATGAGCTCATACAGGTACCAGGCGCGGAGGAAGTACACTTCACCGATCCGGTTTTCGAGGTAGCCGGGGTTCTGCACGTCGTCGGGCGTATTGTACCGCTCGATGCCTTCGAGGATGGCGTTGGCCTGGCGGATGGCCACATAGTTTTCGCGCCAGGTATTGCCGATCGGGTTGTTGTTGCCCGACCAGGAGCCGTTGTTGAAGGTCATGGAGGCCATCCAGTTGGAAGCATCCTTGGCTTCGTCGGTGGCCGCCGACATGTTGTAGCCCGCCAGGTAAGTGTACACGCCGCGCATGCGGGAGTACAGGTTGTTGACCACCTGGTCGGTCATCACGAAACTGGTGAAGATATCCTCGTCCTGCTGCTGGGTGGTAGAGGCCCGGTCCAGAAAGTCCTTTTTGCAGGAAACGACCGTGGAGCCCAGCGCAAAAAATATAAAGAGATAAAGAATTCTTTGCTTCATAAAAAAGGTTGAAAAGACGTTAAAAACGGATGTCGATGCCAAAGCTGTAAATCTTCTGGATCGGGTACATGGCACCGCTGCCGTCGCCGATCTCCGGATCCACCTGGTAGTCGTCGAGCTGGTCCCAGGTCAGCAGGTTCATGCCGCTGAGGTACGCACGGAAATAGGAGAGGCCGAGGGCCTGCACCCACTTGGTGCGGAACTGGTAGCCGAGCTCCAGGTTCTTCACCCGCAGGTAGTCGGCACTGCGCACCCAGAACGAGGAGGCGCGGTGGTTGTTGCCGTTGGTGTTGATGTGCAGGCGGGGGTACGTGGCGGTTTCGGCGGTTTCAGGCGTCCAGCGGCCGAGGTGGAAGGGCTTTACCTTTCCTTCCTGGAAGAACTCGTAAACGGCTTCGTTGTCGAGGATCACGCTGGCCCGGGCCGCACCCTGTAACAGTACAGAGAAGTCGAACCCCTTGTAGCCGGCGCGCAGCAGCGCACCGTACATGATCTCCGGCGTGCGCGAAAAGCCGATCACCGTTTCGTCGAAGCTCTGCTGGATGTAATCGTATTCCTTGCCGGTGAGCTTTTTGTACTTGATGTCGCCGGGTCCGTAGTTGGAGAAATTCTGGCGCGGGCTGTTGTCCACATCGGCCTGGTCGCGGAAGAACCCGTCGGCGATGAGGCCGAACTTGGTGCCTACGGGGTGGCCGGTGCGGCGCATCCAGGGATAGGCGCGGGGCACTTCATCCTGGTAGACGATCTTGTTGCGGGCAAAGCTGAAGTTCGGGCGGAACTCGTACTGGAAATCGCCGATGCGGTTCTGGTGCGTCAGTTCGAACTCGAAGCCTTTGTTGTCCACGACACCGAGGTTCTGCTGCTTGATGCCCTGGCCGAATACATCCGTCAGCGTGCTGCGGGTGATGAGGATCTGGCTGCGGCGCTGTTTGAACAGGTCGAGCGTGAAGGACAGCTTGTCGCCCCAGAGGCGGGCTTCCACGCCGATGTTCGCCATGCGGCCGCGTTCCCAGGTTACGCCCGAGTTACCCACGGAGCCCTGGGCCCAGCCATTGGCCTGCTGGGCGTTGTTGCCGAAATAATAGGGGTCGGCACCGGCCCAGGAAGTAAACCACAGGAAGCGGTTGTTGATGTTCCAGGGATCGCCGTTGCGGTCGTTGCCCACTTCGCCGTAGGAGCCGCGGAGCTTCAGGAAGGTGAGGGCGCGGAAGCGGTCGCGCAGGAAATCCTCTTCGGTAAGCACCCAGCCGAGCGACACCGAGGGGAAGAAACCGTAGCGGCTTTCTTTCGGGAAGTTTTCCGAACCCTGGTACGAGGCACTCACTTCGGCCAGGTATTTCGATTTAAAGTTGTAGGTACCGCGGAACATGTACGATTCGTAGGCCTGGGGGATAAAGGAGTTGCGCTCCACCAGCCGGCGGTTCCAGAGCAGCAGCCCGGTCAGTTCATGGCGGCCGAAGGTCTGGTTCCAGTTCATCGTGGCTTCGAGGTAGGTATTGCGCAGGGCCTCACCGCCGCTGAAGCTTCCGTTCGGGTCGATCTTCGTGTCGTTGCCGAACTGCTTGTAGCCGGCCACCTGTCCCAGGGGGTTGTACAGCGGCTCATATACGGCATAGTTTCGGCCGTAAGAGGTGTTCGGGGTATTGGTGTTGTCGTAGGAGAATGATACCCTTCCCGACAGGTTCTTCGTGATGAAGTCCAGCTTGCGGGTCAGGGCAAAGGTGCCCTGGAGGGTATTGTTGTACCAGGTCCGGTAGCCTTTCTGCGACAGCTCGCCGTAGATGTTCTGGGTAAAGGTACCGTTGCCCCACAGGGATCCGTCTTCGTTGAAGATGGGGTAGATGGGGGCCATCCGGTTGGCCAGCGTCATGATGGTTCCGGCGGAGTTGTTGCCGTCGGTGCGGGCGGTGAGGATACCGGCGAGGTCGAGGCGGGCCGACAGGTTCTCGTCGATGTTCACGTCCACGTTCGTCCGGAAATTATACCGCTTCATGATGTTGTTGGCGTTGTAATTATCCGGGTTGTCCTTCGTGAACTTGTAGTTGCCCGACTGGATGTTGAAACCGGCCGAAACAAAGTAGCGCGCCACGTTGTTGCCGCCGTTGATGTTCAGGTTGCCCTGCTGCACGCCGGAAGGCTGCATGAAGAACTTGTAATAGTCGGTGCTGGGCTTGGCGCCGGTGCGGTAGGCTTCCAGTTCCTCATCGGTGAAAGAGCGCTCGGCGCCGTCGTTCACCAGTGCTTCGTTTTTCAGGCGGGCATAGTCGTAGGCACCCAGGTACTTGGGCAGGCGGGTGGCTTCCTGCAGACCGGCGGAGGTCCGGAAGCTCACGCTGGGCTTGCCGGTGCGGCCCCGCTTGGTGGTAATGAGCACGGCGCCGTTGGCCCCGCGCATACCCAGTACGGCGGTGGCGGCGGCATCCTTCAGGATGGTCAGGCTTTCCACGTCGTTCGGGTCGATGTAATCCATGCTGCGTTCCACCCCATCCACCATGATGATCGGCGTGGCCGTTCCTAGGGTGCTGATGCCGCGGATGTACAGGGTGCTGGCGTCTACGCCGGGCTCACCGCTGCGCTGCGTGGTGATCAGTCCGGGCAGGCGTCCGGCCAGTGCGTTGGTCAGGTTGGAAACGGGGCTTTGCACCAGGTCTTTCGTGGTGATGGAAGCCACGGCCCCGGTTACGGTTGCTTTTTTCTGGCGGCCGTAGGCGACGACCACCACGTCCTGCAGGGAAGTATCCTTAGCTACCAGCAGTACGGTCAGCGGACCGGCGGCCGGGATGGCCACGTCCTGGGCGATGTAGCCCACGGAGGAAACGGTCAGCAGCGTGGCCCCGGAGGGCACGCCCAGCGTAAAGTTCCCGGAGTTGTCGGTCCGGGTGCCCGTTTTGGCATTTTTTACTTCCACAGAGGCTCCGGCCAGCGGGCCGTTTGTTTTGGCATCTACCACCTTTCCCGTCACTTCCCGTGCCTGTGCAAATGCGCACACACTTGCAAAGAGGAAAGCGAACAAAAGGAGCGTGCTTTGTACATTTCTTTTCATAAGCAAACTCTATTTCTATGTTTAAAAGAGGAGTGACACAATGGATTCGGGCTTTCTCCGGGGCAATAGCCGGCCCTGCCGCCGGGGCGGCAAAGGGAGTAGCACCGGAAAAAGCGAAAGCAGTGAAATCAGGATCGTAAGGGTCGACAGCGGGCGCCAGGTAGCGGGTTCCGCCGCAGCAAGCTTAAGTTCAGGTTAAACAGTCATTAAACGGTGGTTAAAGTAGGGTTATCCAATCAGCAATCGTTATCTGCATTAACGTTTTTGCAAAAACGTTAATGCTAATATAAAAACATTGGTCAATTCCTGTAACAATATTTTAACTTTTATTTTTTTACGGCGGTACATTACGGATCTTTTTTCCCAAAACGGGGGGTTAAAATAGCTGGAAAAAACCCCCGGAACCCTGATGTTTCGTCCATTGTACCTTTCAACAGGAACGGTTGCTTATAAAAGGGCTTTCCTGCTTTTTCCGTCTTGGCCCGCCATTTCGCTGGGTGCTTCACCCCGGATCCGATCCCCGGCAGCACATATCCACAAAAGAGGGCCAGCAGTTACCCCCTTTGCCCCGATGAAGGGGCGGCAGGGCGGCAGGAACAGACGGTTGCTGGTGGGGCAGACATGGACCGGAATTTGCGTCCTTTTGAGGCAGTCTGCAGCATGCACAAACAATCACCATGGCAAACGGCAAATCAGAAATAAAGGAAAAACTGCTGGCCGTGGCGGCCCGCCTCGAACACGGCTTTATCCAGGCCAAGCATGCCGTGAAGGAAAAGTTCCACCTGATGGACCCGGTCATGATCCAGCCGTATTACGGCTATGGCAACGAAACCTGCGTTTTCCTCAAAGGACGGGTCATCGAAAAAGAAAAGATCAAGGAAAAGAAAGAAGGTGCGAGCACCTTGCGGCACCTCAAAAATACTTACCGGCGCTATGAGTCGGATGAAATTCCCGGCATCCGGGTAAAGGCGACCTACGCCGGCAGGGAACAGGAGGTGGTCACCGACGACGAAGGGTTCTTCGAAGTGGAGTTCCGGTTCAATGGGCCGATCGATTACGAACAGGCAGGCGACCGGATCCGGCTCTACCTCCTGGAAACAAAAACCGAAAACGATCAGAAG
>DATAGL010000329.1:0-1857 GCA_036263755.1 Chitinophagaceae bacterium
AATACCACCAATACCACCAATACTACTAATACTACTAGTACCACCAATACCACTGCTAGACCCGATCCAATGTTCCCTGATGAATAAAAGTAAACCCGGCGAAGGCCGGGTTTACTTTTATTCATCAGGATTGCTGCTGCCGCCTGTGCGCTGGCTGTTGGTTGCCGAGGACCGGTCCTGATTGGGAATGCTCCGGTCTTCGGGGTGCTCCTGCACTTCACTGGGCCCCTTGGCACCGTCGGTCATTTTAATATCCTGGTTTCCCTGGGTTCCGATGGCAATGCCCTGGCCCTGCTGCTGACTTTCTTCGATGGGATTCTTTGACATAATTCCGCATTTAAGGTGATCAGATCATTCGTTTCCTTCCGTACCGCAAGAATGCTGCCATGACCGGCAGATCAGGGCAGGATGAAGCGGACGGACTGCCCGCCGGCCGTTACGGTATATACACCCGGCGACCAGCCCTCAATGGTAAAGGCATAGCGGCCCGAGCCATCCGTTTGGGCCTGGCGCACCTGCCGGCCGGCCGCATCAAAAATCCGGATCCATTGCGGCGGGCGCAGCCCCGAAATCTGCACCTCGTATTGTCCGGCGGAAAGAGTCATCAGCACCAGTTCCCGGACCTGGCTGCTTTTGACCAGAACCGTACGGCTGTAATTTACCGCTCCGCGGTTATCCGTATTTTTTAACCGGTAATACCCTGCCGGCAGCGGCCGCGTATCCGTGAACGTATAGGTCATTATGGTGCCTTCGCTGCCGGTTCCTGCTATTTCCTGCAGGGAAATAAACTGCCGGCCGTCCGCTGAACGCTCGACGCTGTACCGGTCCCCGCCCGTTTCTCCTTCGGCACGCCATTGCACCCGCACCCCGCTCTCCTCCCGCTGTGCGCGGAAGTCCAGGAAGCGCACGGCCAGCGGTGAAGAATGCACCGCCAGCATCCGGGCAGAAAAAACCGTAACGCCCGGTTCGATCACTGTATAGGACGCCGGTATGGAAGTCTGCCCGATGCGCGGGTACTGCCATTGGTTGGAGGCTTTATCGTAGCGGTGGGCCAGGAGCAGCGACTGGCTGCCGGCAACCGTAGCGGTCACCTCAGCCGGTGCGTAGGTATAAGTAAGTGTAGCCGTGCAGGTGGCGCCGGAGCGGCCGATCTGCCAGAACCGGTCAATGATGGAAGCGCTGAAATCCGATTGTCCGCCCCAGGCAAGGGTGGTCACTGCATCCGGCGTAACGGGGTAAGGCGTATTGTTCACCGCGGTCGGGTAGGTGGATACGGTAACCGTTCCTGCATCGCCTGCTGTGATCTCCACACCAAAGGGAATATAAGCACTGCCGGGAGCCGTACCGAAAGGGAACACGTGGTTGCCGCCGTTGGCGCCGATGGCCCAGCTTACCCTGCTGTTGTTGGAAACGGCTTCGCTTACGATATAACCGGTACTGCGGGTAATGGCACCGGCAGCACCCGAAGCAAGGTGACAGGTATTGCTGTTGAGGAGCAACCGGCCGCTGCCCAGCGCCAGGATGTTGTTCACCTGCGCGTTCCCGGTAAGGGTGCGCGTTTGATTATCACCCAGCGTGAGGTTGTAAAAAGCCATCGTTCCGTTGCTGCCGGTTGCATCAATGTTGCCCCCCTGCTGGAAATAAACGGTTGAGGTTCCCGGGGCCACGGTACCCGACTGGAGCGTCCAGTGGCCGATAACCGTGATCACCCCTGAAAGCTGGAGGGTGCCGGAAGCCTTATCAATGAGCAGATGCGGCAGCCGGCCCTGGCCGGCGGTTACGGAAGACTGCACGGTTTGCGCGCCCGTACCGCTGAGCCGGATGGTAGCGGTGCCGCCGCCCCCAGTACCCGTATTG
>DATAGL010000330.1:0-2517 GCA_036263755.1 Chitinophagaceae bacterium
CGGCAGTTGTAGGCGCTTGCCAACTTATACATCACGACATTTTCAAACTCGTTGGCGGTTACGATGAGACTTTTCAAGTCTCTTACAGCGATATCGTTTTATGCATTAGCGCAGTGTACGCGGGCTTTCGAACAATATATGTACCTCAAGCTGTTATTGCACATCGAGACAGTGCATTGTGCGAACCTAGCGAGTCCACAAGCGATCGGGCGTTACTTGCCAAGCGTCTACGTGAAGTCGGTTTTGATGCTGATCCACTCTTCCATCCGGCTTTAGACACACTAAATTTTCTTCAGCAAATAAAGCCGGTGGATCTTTGTGGTTCCAGAGGTCTGAGAGCCGCTATTGAATGCCTGGCAGGTACTGTCGATCTACGACAACCGTTGGACATTTATGATGATGGAGCTGTTGCATCAGCAATAGGTTACAGATGGGATAAGATTATTTGGAGTTTTACACCAACGGAGTTGTTCTTAGAGCCAGTAGGAGCTGCCGGCGCGCGAATTATAATTTTTTTTCTCCGCAGACGTCCGGATCTGCGCCTTCGTTTCCCCAAGGCACTACGTGATGGTGCAAAAGGGCCATTCGCGAACTGGGTGCGTACAGAAGGAATACATTTACTTAGGCTTCCAGAAGAAGCAGGTATCTGGATCGACTCCGCTTTCAACTCTAACTTCGACGCAGCCGCTCGACACCTGCTACTTCATGACTCAGAGTTCTTGCGTGACACGCCATTTCTGTTTTTACCGACTGGACGTGCTGCCGTTTGCAAGCGCCTTTTTACAGCATTTACTGAAGAAGCTGTAACGCTTGAGCAAATATGGTGGTTTCTGTTAGTAACTGCCGAGGCACCGCTCGAGGAACTCTGTTTGACTTGGGCATTGACGCCTAGTTGGCAGTCAGCTGTGCCGGACGGCGCAACTGCAATTGGTATTTTTAAGCTGGTTAAGTGGGTTGCTGCCACACACAACGTGACTGACGATTGGTTATTTGAACCATTTACGCCGACGAACATTTCGGAGGTTGAGCAGCTCCGTATTGCGTATTCAAGCAATCAAGCTTGGCAGGACCGTTTCCCAAATGCGTTCACCAACCTCGACGAGGCACGTGCATTTGTTGAGTTCCTATTCACGCGCGCAAGCGGTCTGCGGTTTCAGGGCAGAAACTGGCTTACACAATATGACGCGAGTACATTGGCCTATGAGCTAAGGAAACCTGGCGTGAATGTACTTGGACATTTTGCTTATCCATCAGGCCTTCGTGTATCTACCGAGAGCATCGTCGAAGGCTTACGCGCAAATGATATTGCCTTATCCCTACGCAATGTTCCTACCAGTTTTACAAGCGACGATCCGGTTTGGCACAGATTTGTCGGCATTGAGAGCTTTGATACTACAATAATACATGTGCAGCCTCGCCCTTTTTTTGAAAACGCGTATAGCCTTTCTGGTTTACGTCCGCGATCTTCAAGAACATATAGGATCGGTTATTGGTATTGGGAGCTCGACGATGTCCCGCCGGACTGGAACCGAGCGGCTTTTGACTGCGACGAGTTTTGGGTCGCAACAGAATTCATTGCAAACAGTCTTAGCAAGAACTATCCTCAGCCTATTAAAGTGCTACCTCCGGGTGTCGAAATCGAGCCTTTCGAGCCTTTACCTCGAAGTTATTTTGGCCTTAAAGACGGTGATTATATCTTTTTGTTTGTCTTTCATATGTCAAGTATCATGTCGCGTAAAAATCCGTTGGGCCTTATTAGCGCGTTCGCAAAAGCTTTCGAGTCTGGTGATCGTGCTAGGCTTGTGATCAAAACGTCTCTCGGCATGGCTCATCCGGAACAGACAGAGATTTTGCGGAAAGCGGCAGCAGACTGCGGTGTTATCCTGCTTGAAGACACCTTTTCGAGGAGCGAGACTCTTGCGTTACTAAATATTTGCGATGCGTATGTATCACTTCATAGAAGCGAAGGTCTTGGTTTGACAATGGCCGAGGCAATGCTGCTTGGAAAGCCAACGATCGGAACCCGATATTCTGGTAATCTCGATTTCATGAATGATGATAATAGTCTACTTTGTGATTGCCGCATCGTCACTTTAAACCATGACTTACTGCCCTACCAACGCGGTCAACTTTGGGCAGAACCTTCGGTAGGGCATGCGGCACAGCTTATGCGCTCGCTATATTTGAACCAGGGTTATGGTCGAGACTTAGGTGCAAGAAGTCGACGCGATCTAGAAGCGCGGTTTAGTTATAAGTTAAACGGAGCACGTATGGCGAAACGATTAGCTGAGATCCAGTCAACGTTTTAGCTGTTGACTATTAAGTTTATGTCCTTTTTTGTGGATGACTTCAGAAAGCCGTGCGATGAATAGCGCAAATTCTCAGCCGACTTGCGAGGGTTAACTATCCCCATATTCTAAGGCGTTTCTGCCGTCGGCATGCAGAAAGGAACTTAGGTTAGGTGTCCAAATAGGCCGTGGCCCGGCTCTCCACGTCGGCCAGCTGCGCCGCCAGCAG
>DATAGL010000331.1:0-2062 GCA_036263755.1 Chitinophagaceae bacterium
CCGCACGTTGAAGGTGGCGCCCCGCGTCGGCTTGCCATCGGTCATGGCAATGTTCAGGTTGGGGATCACGCCCTGCAACCCTCTGGTGATATTGGGCATCGGCCGTTCTTCAAAATACTCGCTGCCCACCTGGTCCACCGCACCGGTGAGGTTTACTTTCCGCTGCGTGCCGTAGCCCACCACCACCACTTCATTCATGGCTACGTTGGCCGCCGTCATTTGCAGGTTCTGATCCAGGACGGACTCGCCCCCGTACCGGAACGAAGTGATCGTCCGCGTCTCGAATCCAACATGGGAAAGCACCAGCGTATATACGGCGCCGGCTTTTAGATTACGCAGGGAAAAGGAACCCCGGCTGTTGGTGACAGCCGTTTCCACCACCTGGCGGATGCTGTCGGTCACCGTGATGGTAGCACCCGGGACCGGTTCGTTCTGGTCATTCGTAATGGTGCCCTGTGTGCCGGCACTACCCTGCTGGGCCGCACCCAGGAAAGGCAGCACGGCGATCAATACAAGGGCCATCCATTTTTTACTGCTGAAGTAAAACTTTTTCATACTCATTTATTTAATACAATACGATCCCGTTCCCCGGATTGGAGTCAACCCGAAGCAGTTAAAGAAAAAAAGAGAAGCTTTTTGAAGTTGTAATCCATAAGAGATGCAGCACATCACCAGTGGCTTACCGCACCCATGGCAACACTCTCTGAGATGAGTGTTCTTTTTGAACGCTTATACTACTGCCCGGAAAGAAATTACAGGCCTCCCGTTTTTGAAAGCGGCAAATTAAAGAAAGAGGGTATCCGCAGCCTTATAAGTGCATTAACAAATCGTATCAATTAGATTAAGTTTTTATGAAGCCGGGAGGAGGTAAAAGCCGGCCCTTTTAATCATGCGTTTTAGCGGTCATGCGGCCTGCCTCTTTGCCCGTAACGGCCGGTTGCCCGTGCAGCGGAACCGGTGTAGTTAATACGACGCCTGGCTGGTTTACCCTTTACCCATACCGGCGGCTTAGGTGAAGGTGTGGCACCACCACCTTCCGGAAAGGCAAAGGGCTTATGGGCATGCGGCGTCAACTCCATTGTTTGAATTTTGCAAGTATCCGTTTGAACCGCGTAACGCCGGCCCGTGCGGCCTGCTGCAACTTTGCTTTATCAAAATCAATCTACATGAACAAGCAACAAGTATGGCTCGTAACCGGCGCTTCGAAAGGACTGGGACGGGCACTGGTTCAAAAATTATTAGCGGACGGATTCGCCGTGGCAGCCACTTCCCGGTCCCGGGAAGCCCTCGAAAAAGCAGTAGGGGAACATCCGCAGTTCCTTCCCCTCGCCCTCGACCTGATGAACGAAGGAGCGGTGCAGGAAGCCATGGGTACCATCCTGGAACGCTTCGGCCGGCTGGATGTGGTGGTGAACAACGCGGGCTATGGCCTTGTGGGCGCCGTGGAAGAACTGTCCGATGCGGAGGTGCGCCAGAACTTTGAAGTGAATGTATTCGGATCGCTGAACATCATCCGCCACGCGCTGCCCTACCTGCGCAGCCAGAAGAGCGGTCATATTTTCAACATCTCTTCCGTGGGCGGGTTCAGCGGCGGCTTCCCGGCCTTCGGCATCTACTGCGCCACCAAGTTTGCCGTCAATGGATTCACCGAATCCCTTTCCCATGAGATAGCGCCTTTCGGCCTGCATGCCACCGTGGTGATGCCGGGCTATTTCCGCACGAACTTCCTGGATGCGGGTTCCCTTGTAACCCCGGCCCGCCAGCTGGAAGAATACACCAACGTGCGCCGGATGCAGCAGGTACACCAGGAAGACATCCACAACAACCAGCCCGGCGATCCGGACAAAGCCGCCGAGGTGCTGATCCGGGTAGCGGGGCTGGAACAGCCGCCGCTGCACCTCTTCCTCGGTGCGGATGCCTACGGAATTGCGGAACAGAAAATAGAGCTGGTACAAAGGGAAATGGAAGCCCACCGGGCGCTGGCCACGGCCACCGGATTTGAAGCAGTTCCGGCGTAAAAGAGATAATCCCGGAACGGATACTCCTTCTTACCCACCACCAG
>DATAGL010000332.1:0-2045 GCA_036263755.1 Chitinophagaceae bacterium
TGCTCAATGGATTTTGCATAAGGGCTTTCCCTTATTCCGCGATTTCTGATGCTGTTTCATTTCTTTCTGCATGTCATATAAAATATATTGGGGATGTGATTGCGCCTAGCGGCAACACCACCAAAAACCAACCTATGCCAAAACGCATCTATATCATTGACGATGATGAGGACGATATTGAATTTCTGCAGATGGCCGTCAGAGAAGTGGATGCTTCCTGCGAATGCGCCGGGTTCAGCAACAGCACCGAAGCACTGGGTCTGCTGACGCATACGGAAAACGGATTACCTGATTATATTTTCCTCGACCTGAATATGCCCCGCCTCAACGGGCGCAGTTGCCTCCAGCAACTGAAAAGGCACCAGCGCCTTTCGGAAATCCCGGTAGTGATTTACTCTACTTCCCAGCGCAGTAGCGACCGTGAAGAAATGCTGCAGATGGGTGCGGCCTATTACTTCAGCAAGCCGGTCCTGTACCAGGACGTTCTGCAGATTGTAGAGACTGTATTTAAACGGGTCGTTTGCTGAATATAATTTTCGAACGGCAATAGTTGCGGCTTGCGGCTTCCGCCAGTTCCGGATGCTTTGTTTGAATCTATATAAACCTTGTACGGAACTTTCTTTCTGCTGGAGGCATCCCGTGCGCTCATTTCATTGTATGGATCGGCTTAGCTTTGTCCCTTCCGGAACCGGGAAATAATTTCCTGCTCCGGAAGGGTCAAACTAAAACCAATCAAGCTTACATGACAACTGCTGCTCTATCTGTCCGCCGGGCGGGTCCGGAGGACCTCGACGCGCTCAGCGCTCTTTTTGATGCTTACCGGGTATTTTACAACCAGCCATCCGATGTAGCGGCAGCGCGCCGTTTTCTGCACGAACGGTTCACGCACCTGCAAAGCGTCCTTTTCCTGGCGGAATTGAACGATAACCAGACTCCGGTGGGCTTCACCCAGTTGTACCCCGCTTTTTCATCGGTATCCATGCAGCGCACCTGGATCCTGAACGACCTTTATGTATATGCAGAGTACCGCGGATTGCACGCCGGAAAAGCCTTGCTGGACGCGGCCCGCAGTCATGCCCTGGCAACAGGCGCGAAGGGCCTGCTGCTGGAAACGGGTATTGCCAACGAACGGGCGCAGCGCCTGTATGAGCAGTACGGTTTCCGTAAAGAAGAAGGATCACTGTTTTATTTCCTGACGGTACCTTCCGCTCCCACTTCCCAATCTTAACCTGTAAAGAGTAAACACATGCAAACCATTCTGGGCGCCGGAGGAAGTATTGGTCCAAGCCTGGCCCGGGCGCTCACCGCCTACACAGAGGACATCCGCCTGGTAAGCCGCCATCCGAAGCAGGTCAACCCCACCGACAAGCTAATGCCAGCCGACCTTACCGATGAAGCAGCCATTGACAAGGCCGTAGCCGGCTCTGAAGTGGTGTACCTGACCATTGGTCTCCCGTACAAAACATCGGTTTGGGAAAATCAATGGCCCAGGCTGGTCCGTGCGGTATTGCAGTCCTGCGAACGGCACGGGGCCAGGCTTGTTTTCTTTGACAATATCTACAGCTACGACCTTTCCTGCCTTAACCATATGACCGAAATCTGTCCCCTGAACCCGCCCAGCCGGAAAGGGAAAGTGCGCCGGGAATTGGTAACCCTCATTCAGGAAGCCATCGACCGGCAGAAAGTACAGGCCCTGATTGCCCGGTCGGCGGATTTTCTGGGTACTAAAAACAGCATCCTGGTGGAAACGGTGTACAATAATCTGGTAAAGGGCCGGAAAGGAAGCTGGTTCTGCAGCCTGGACCATGTGCATCAATTCACCTATACAGAAGACGCGGCCAGGGCCACCGCCCAACTGGGAAATACGGCCGATGCATATGGCCAGACCTGGCACCTCCCAACCGATGGAGTCCGCCGCACCGGAAGAGAATGGATTGCCCTGTTCGCCCGGGAGATGAAGGGGCCGGAAGGTGCCCGTGCTTTTCCAGCCTGGAGCTTTTCAGTACTCGGTCTTTTTGTGCCGGTGCTGAAGGAGCTGAAAGAAA
>DATAGL010000333.1:0-1884 GCA_036263755.1 Chitinophagaceae bacterium
AGCAGCAGGGCAAGCATTCGGGTCATACTTCCGATTTGGGTGCGCTTTCAAGCTACGGCACAGAACCGGAGAAAGCAAGAAGTGTTTGGAGTTAGGCGTTACGTTGGATGTTTCATTGAAGGGATATTAAAAACATAGAACTGACAGAGCATTACCCGATTAGCCATTGAACATTGCGTATTGAACATTGAATATTGCTTGTTTCTCTTATCCGCAACATGCCGTTTTGCAGCACTCGCAGTTCCCCTCGTCTTTTCGTGTTTTCCCCCGAGAATAAAGTGTTAATCCCGGCTGTCGTTTGCCGGAAATGGGGTTTCTTTGCCTTTCATGGCCCTTTATATTTCTGCGCTGGCTTCCGGAAGCAACGGCAACTGCTACTACATCAGCAACGGCCACGAGGCAGTGCTCGTGGATGTGGGCATTGCCTGCCGCGACCTGGAGCAAAGAATGAAGCGGCTGGGGCTTTCGCCGGAATCGCTGAAGGCCATTTTTGTTTCGCACGAGCACTCTGACCATATCCGGGGCATACCGGTCTTTTCCCGGAAATACGGGCTCCCCATTTACATTACGCCGCATACCCTCCGGTACGGCCGCATGAAGATGGAAAAAAGCCTGATCCGGTCTTTTTCCGCCGACGAGCCGGTCCCTATCGGCGCCCTGTCGGTCACTGCCTTCTCCAAGCCGCACGATGCCGCCGACCCTTATTCGTTTACCATTACCGACGGATCAGCCACCGTAGGTGTGTTCACCGATATCGGACATCCCTGCTCCGAACTGGTGCACCATTTCAGCCGCTGCCACGCGGCCTTCCTGGAGTCGAACTACGACACCGAGATGCTGGAGAAAGGGGGCTATCCCTATTACCTGAAAAACCGGATCCGCGGGGGCCGCGGCCACCTGTCCAATGCCGAGGCGCTGGAACTGTTCACTACCCACCGGCCGCCGTTCATGACGCACCTGATCCTGTCGCACCTTTCCAAAAACAATAACTGCCCCTTGCTGGTCCAGAACCTGTTCACCGGCGTGGCGCCCGGTGTTACCGTAACGGTGGCCTCCCGTTTTGAGGAAACCCCGCTTTTCGAGATCGCGGCCACCGGGAGCCCCGTCCCGCTGCCGCTCCCCCACCACCGGCCGTCGGTCCCTCCCCAACTAAGCCTGGCGTTCGATTAAATTTCCCCATTTTGGCCACCTGTTCATAAAATACCGTTTTTCCACAGCCAAATAATTTGGAGTCTTTTACAGAATGCTCTAGGTTTACGCCCCTGAAGGAAGCGACAATTGTTAGCGAACCGCTAATTATGGCTTCCGGAGCCCATCCGTACCCGCTGATCCAGTAAAACTGTACTGTTTTTGCCTTTTATACAAGCCACCACCCTTCAACCGGAGGCAAACAGTAATCAATGAAACCGATCAGGCATATACTTTTCGCAGATGACGATGCGGACGACAGCGAATTTTTCACACTGGTTCTGGGTCAGATCGACCCGAAGGTCACCGTATCGGTAGCCACCAGCCGGGAAGAGCTGTTTTCCTCCCTGGATCAATCGGTCCCGGATCTCCTATTTCTCGATTCATTTCTCCAGAATGATTCCGGCATTGCCAGTATTGAAGAGCTGCGCCGCAATGAACGGTATGCCGGTATCCCCGTAGTGATGTATACGGGCTCATCCGATATGAACAATATCCGCAGCGCCTTCCGGGCCGGGGCCCATGTATATGTGGTGAAGCCCAGCACCACCCGCGAGATCAAACAGGTGCTGGAATCGCTGCTGCAGCGCAACTGGGCCGAATCTTCCCCCCGCCCGCAGTTTTACCTGCAGGACCGGTTCCAGGAGTACAGGGAATGAGGTGCTGGAGTTTGGAGTTTGGAGTTTGGAGTTTGGA
>DATAGL010000334.1:0-2953 GCA_036263755.1 Chitinophagaceae bacterium
CCTTTGCCCGGCCTGGACCGGCTGCCACCGTGTGCAAACGCCCGTGCCGGCGCAGCGGCCTGCGGACAAAAGTCCCAATGAACATACCCTGCATCCCGACAGCAGCTGGGAGGGCTACCTCCAGCGGCTGCCGCGCCGGCAGGGGCCCATCCTGGATTTCCGGGGCCGCCCGGTAGCCGACCAGGAGAAGCATGCCGCCCTGCTCCTTTTCGATGTGGGCAGCCGCGACCTGCAGCAGTGTGCCGATGCGCTTATCCGTCTGCGGGCGGAGTACCTGTTCGAGCGCGGAAGGCACGAGGAGATCGTTTTTGCATTTACCAGCGGGCACCGGTACCGGTGGAACGATTACCGGCGCGGGATCCGGCCGCGTATCAACGGCGCCACGGTCAGCTTTACGCAGCAGTCGGCCCCCTGCCCGCCCAGCCCGGAAGCGCTGCGCCGGTACCTGGATATCGTTTATACCTATGCGGGTACGATCTCCCTTGCCCGTACCCTGCGCCCGGTCCGTTCCCTCGAGATCGGGACCGTGATCCTGAAGTCGGGCAGTCCGGGGCATTGCTGCATCGTGATCGACAAAGCACTGCAGGAGGGCCGCTGGGTGTACCAGCTGGCAGAAGGCTATACCCCTGCACAAACCATTTATGTCCTGAAAAATCCCCGCACCGGTACGCCCTGGCACGAGCTGGGCACAGGCCCGATCCAAACTGCCTCCTACCGGTTCGACACCTACCAGCTGTGCCGCTTCGGGCCGTAAATCCGGTAATGCAGCAACAGGGCATTGACCAAAGAGCCCCGGCCGTCATGCCATCACGCTCCCATTGCCTCCCTGCTGCCACATCAAACCAGCCAGGCTTCCGTGATCCTGAAGCCCAACCCCAAACAGCAAACTTTAAATTCCAAACTTCTTTCTCTCTGGCACAAATATTTTACCCGTTCCCGCATGCGTACACCAACCGTACAAACCGCGGGTTCCACCCGTGCCCTGGACCACCTGCGCCGGCTGGCCCGCCTGATGGACTCCCAGTTCCGGGTGCCCGGCACGGATTACCGCTTCGGCCTCGACGGGCTGATCGGGCTCATCCCCGGCGCCGGCGACATGACCACACTGGCCGTTTCGGGCTATATGCTGTATATCATGGCCCAGAACGGGGCGAGCAGTTATGTGCTGGCGCGGATGGCCGTCAACGTGATCATTGATGCCGTAATCGGCTCCATACCCTTTCTCGGCGACCTGTTTGATTTTGCTTTTAAGGCCAATACGCGGAACCTGCGCCTGATGGAACAGTATTACCAGGAAGGTAGGCACCGGGGCTCTGCCTGGAAGGTGCTGCTCCCGATCCTGCTGGTGCTGGTGGCAGTGGTGGGCCTGATCGTGTATGGCATGTGGCAGCTCATTGCCGCGATCTTCTGAGTACAGATCTCAACCAGGGAACAGGGTGTTGTGTACGGAATGCAAAAGTTACCGCCCTGCCCGCTTTCGTAAGCGGGCAACTCATTACCTTTGCTTTCACATTTTTGCACACTTAATCATTCTTTTCAGCTGTGGGAGCGATCATTATTATTCTGTTCTTTATTGCGCACTGGTACCTGTCCTTATTCGCGCAAACCTTTTTCCACCACCGGTACGCCGCGCACCGGGCTTTCACGATGAGCCGTTTCTGGGAACGCGTTTTTTATGTGTATTCCTACATCACGCAGGGGTCTTCCTACATGAGCCCACGGGTGTATGCCATCCTGCACCGGATCCACCACGCCTATACCGACACGGAGCATGATCCCCACTCTCCTTCGTACGATAAGAATATCATTGCCATGATGCTGCGCACTTCCAAAACGTACGTGGATATCATGTACAACCGGGTGCCCATTGAAGAACGCTTCACGAAGAACGTACCCACCTGGGGCTGGTTCGACCGCTGGGGCAATACCTGGTGGTCGCGGATCCTCTGGTCGGGTATTTACGTATGGTTTTATGTAGCCTTTGCACCCTCGGCCTGGTGGTACATCCTTATTCCCCTGCACATTACGATGGGCCCCATTCACGGGGTGGTCATCAACTGGTTTGCCCATAAATACGGCGAGGTCAATTTCGAAAGCGACAATACCTCCAAGAACCTGTTCCGCCTCGACCTGCTCATGCTGGGCGAAGGCTACCACAACAACCACCACAAGTTTCCCTCCCGCTCCAACTTCGCCGCCCGCAAAGGCGAGTTCGACATTACCTACCCGTTCATCCGCGTCATGCATAAACTGGGAATCATACGGCTGGTAAGAGAGTGAGTGTTTTTTTGTTTTGAGTTGAGGGTTTGTAGTTTGTGGTTGGATTACCGGATTTTATTTCGCGCAGAGGTAAGGAGAAAAGGAGCTATGGTGTATTTTCTCCGCGCCCTCCTTTTCTCCTTTGCTCTGCGCGAAACCCCGTTACAATCTCTTGTAACCTGCTGTACCTGTAGTTCAACCCCAAACTCCAAACATCTCCCGCTCATCCCTGCTCCCGCGCACTGAAATAATTGCCGCCTAGCCGGAACGCGGGCCGCGGTATATTCCGGCAAACAATCGACCATGAAAAAAGGAGTTTACCTTGTGCTCTTTGTGCTCTGCTGCGCAGTGGGCCGCGCGCAGTCCGCCGACGACCGTGCAGGAATCGAGCGGGCCATCCTCAATTATGTGGAAGCCTTTTATGAAGCCGATACCGCCAAGGCCTACGCCAGCGTGGCAACCGACCTCGCCAAGCGGGGTTACTACCGGCAAAACGGCCAGGTGAACGAAGCGAAGATGAGCTTCGACCAATTGGTGCAATTATCCAAGCGCTGGAAGAACAGCCAGAAGATCACGCCGGAATCCCCGAAGAAAATTACGATCCTCGACGTCCTGGACACGATTGCCTCTGCCAAGGTGGAAGCCCTCTGGGGTATCGATTATTTCCACCTGGCCAAGGTAAACGGAAGCTGGA
>DATAGL010000335.1:0-11398 GCA_036263755.1 Chitinophagaceae bacterium
TTTGTACTGATCCGATCCGGAAGCCGCGTCCGGTATAATATCCTGAAAAGCATGTTTCCTAAAATCCAAGGCCGAAAGAAGCCTTAACCCAGTCACAAACCCTATTAAAAAGAAAACATGAAACGATCTGTACACAGCAACTTTTTCCAATTCATCGCCCTGGTGCTGGCGCTCTTCCTGCTGGTGAGCGTGGCCACGGCACAGACCACCGTATCCACCGGCATCCCGGTAAAATGCGGCGAGTGCTCCAAAGAAAGCGTACTGGAAACCTGCACCAACTGCAAGGGCGCCGGTGCAATCAAAGGTGTGGACTGCGGCAACTGCAAGGGCAGCGGCATGCTCCACAGCGAGTGCGACCACGCCTGGGACGGCAGCATGTCCGTTATTCCCGAGATGGTATTCCGCGCCCCGAAGCTCGTATCCGGCACCGCCGGTAAGCAGGGAGCCGTTTACCGGTTTGCGAATGTTTCTTCCGGCATCGACGTACTGCTGACCCTGAAGACCTTCTCTTCCCCGAGCATCACCCTGGCCAACCTCGACCGCAGCGACCTCGGTTGGGATAAAGCCTTCCAGCCGGAGTTCGGCATGACCAACGTAAAGGCCAACGACAACTGGTACATTGACTTCGTGATGAACTTTGTGGAAGCCGGCACCAACACACCCAAAGAGCTGGACCGCTTTTCCCTGACCTCCCTGGATGTGGACGGCGACAACGTAAACGTAAAGGAATATGTAACGATGCAGAAGGCTACTTCGGTGGAATACTCCAAGATCAGCTACCTGCAGAACGTGATCGACATCGTACTGCCCACCTGCCAGGCCAAGATCAGCAACAAGGGTAAGGACGGTGAGATCTGCGGAAAGCAGAGCGCCGCTATCGGCTGTGTAAAATGCCTGGGTACCGGCCAGGTTGCCTTAACCTCCAAGAAGAAGCGCAAGTGCACGGTATGCAACGGCGTAGGTAAAGTCCATTCGCTGTGCCTGCACCCGTTCAGCGGGGTAGATGCCACGGTTAAAGGTCCCCAGGACAACTTTACCAACATCGACACGGCGGCCACCCAGGTAATGGCTACCTATGTATACAACAACGTAGAAACCATCAGCTTCCGGATCGGCGCCACTTCCGGCAACCGCACCGGTGGAGCCGGTGTCCGCCTGAACTCCATGTGGTTCAAAGCTTTCAGCCTGGCCCCCGCCGTTACCCTGCCGGTAAAGCTGCATACCTTCGCCGCCCTGTACAACGAAAAGGATGTGACCCTGACCTGGAACACTTCCGAAGAGATCGAGTTCAGCCATTTCGTGGTGGAGCGCAGCACCGACGGAAAGAACTTCACCGAGCTGGCTACCGTATTCTCTGCCGGCAACGGAACCGGAATGAGTCAGTATGCTTATAAAGACAAGAACGTATCGGCTGCCCCGGGTGTTTATTACTACCGCATCCGCATGGTGGACCTGTCTGCCGAGTTTACCTACTCTGCCGCCAAAGTGGTCCGCACCGCCCGGGGTTCTGCAAACGGACTGACCATTGCTACCTTCCCCAATCCGGTAACCGACCAGGTGCGCATCTCCCTGCCGCAGTCCTGGCAAGGCAAGGCCGTAGCCCTGGAGCTGTTCAATGCCAACGGCAGCCGGGTACAGAGCCTGCAGGTGGCCGCCGCCTCCCAGACCGAAACGCTGAATGTAGCGGGTGTTGCCAAAGGCTTCTACATCGTGAAAGTGAGCTGCGCCGGAGCCACCGCCCAGGAGCGCATCGTGAAACACTAAGGATTTTAGAATTAGGGTTATAAAAGAGCCGGACGCGAAAGCGTCCGGCTTTTGTTTTATAAAATAATTTGGTTTATATCATAAACTGGTTTACGTTTGTTGGACAATCAACAATCATGAAGTCCGCTCTGACCACCATACTGCTGCTGCTGTTCACCGCCCCCGCTTTTGCCCAGACTGTTCTGACCGGCCGGGTGCGGGATGCCAAAGGCGCCGGGCTGCCCGGTATTTCCCTCACCCTGAAGGATTCTTACGACGGCGGCACCACCGACTCCTCCGGGCACTTCCGGTTTACCACTACGGAAAAAGGCACCTGGACCCTCCTCGTTTCCGCGACCGGCTACCGCCCGGCCGAGCAGTCCGTCCAGTTAAACGGGGGCACGCTCGAGCTCGCCTTTACCTTAAAGGAAGAAATCACCGAACTGAAAGCTGTAGTAATCTCGGCCGGCGCCTTCGAGGCCAGCGACCGCAAAAAGACAACGGTGCTTTCTTCCATAGACATCGTTACCACGGCCAGCGCCAACGGCGATGTGACCGGCGCCCTGAAAACCCTGCCCGGCGCCCAGCAGGTAGGGGAGAGCGAAGGCCTGTTTGTGCGCGGGGGCACGGCTGCCGAAACAAAGACCTTTATCGACGGTACCCTGGTGAACAACTTTTTTTATTCCAGCGTGCCCAACGTGGCGCAGCGGGGCCGATTCTCGCCCTTTATCTTCAAAGGCACCGTGTTTTCCACCGGAGGCTATTCCGCCCTGTACGGCCAGGCGCTTTCCTCGGCCGTGATCCTTGAATCCATAGACCTTCCCGAACAAAGCTCTGCCAACCTGGGCCTTTCTGTGATCGGCGCCAATGCGGGCTTCCAGCAACTGTCGAAAAACAAGCGTTCTTCCTGGGGCCTGAATTACGGCTATACGAACCTGGAACTTGCTTTCTCGGTACTGAAGCAAAAGCAGGAATTCTTCCGGGTGCCCGACTACCATACGGCCGATGCCAACTTCCGGATCAAAACCTCGAACACCGGAATGGTAAAATACTACGGCTACCTCAGCGCCAACAAACTCGGCTTCCGCACCCCGAGCATCGATACGCTGGGGTACCAGGATTATTTCCGGCTGCGCAATACCAACGTGTACCACAACCTTTCCTACAAGGAGCGCCTCGGCGGCCAGTGGTGGATGCAGGCCGGCGTGTCGTATACGAACAATAAGGACGGCATCGAAAGCCGGCTGCAGGATGCTGCGGAAAAAGACGTGGAAGTGGACGGGCTCGAAACCCGCAACTTCGGCCTCGACAGCCGCGGGCGGTATACCAACGCCAAGCTCGTGCTGGAAAAGAAATGGCGCGGCCTTTCTGCTCTCCGCTTTGGTTCGGAGTACAACCACCAGAACGAAACGCCCGAGTATACGCTCTATACCGGGGAGAAATTCGGAGGCACGCTGAAGGAATCGATCTATGCCCTGTTCGGTGAGGCTGATATCTACCTGACCAACAGCCTGGCCGCTAAAGTGGGGGCCCGGGGCGAGCGCTCTTCGGCTTTGGATAAAATGAATATAGCCCCGCGGCTTTCCCTGGCCTACCGGCTCGGTGCTCAGGGCCAGGCCTCGCTGGCGTACGGGCAGTTTTACCAGAACCCCGAGAACCGGTACCTGAACGGATCGGCCGGACTCGGATTCCAGAAGGCTACCCATTACATCGCCCAGTACCAGCGCGTGGGCAACGACCGCACGCTGCGCACGGAAGTATTCTATAAAAAGTACGATGCCCTGGTGAAGTCGGTGTACGGGGCCGACGGACAGGAGCGCGCGACCGGCAACGGTGGCTACGGCGATGCCAAAGGCTTTGAAGTGTTCTGGCGCGACCGCAGATCGGTGAAGGGCGTGGACTACTGGATCTCGTATTCCTACCTCGACACGAAGCGGGACTTCAGCACCTTCCCCTATGCCATCCGTCCCAACTTTGCGGCGAAACACACGGCCTCGCTGGTGGTGAAGAAATTCGTTCCGGCCTGGAAGACCCAGTTCAACGGTGCCTACAACTACGCCAGCAGCCGTCCTTACTACTTCATCGGCAACAGCGGTAGCGGCACGAAGTTCCTCGACCGGGGGCTGGTACCCGACTACCACAACGTGAGCTTCAGCCTGAACTACCTGCCCTCGATAGGAAAGCCGAACAACAAGAACTTCGTGGTGTACGTGCTCTCGGTCAGCAACGTGCTGGGCCTCGACCAGACCTACGGGTACAAGTATGCGCAAAACGGCAACCGCAAGGAACGGATCACGCCGCCCTCCAAAGTGTTTGTGTTCGTGGGCGCCTTCTTTTCCTTCGGCGTGGACCGCAGCCAGGACGTCATCAACAGCAACCTGTAACCGCGGATTAGCGGGATTCGGCGGGATTGGCAGGATGAATCCAACAAATGAAACAAATCCGATGGCCGCAACAGCAAACCGCAAACCTGCAAACGGCAAACAGCAACAGCACTTTGGAACTTGTGAACCAGTGAACAAGTAAACAATTAAACCAACTAAAAGCAAAGCATATGAACTACAATTTCACCCCCGAAGGCCGCGACCCCCGCTTGTGGGAACTGGCCCGGCGCCGGGCCTCCTTCCGGTCGCACCTGACCACTTACCTGATTATGTCGGTCTTTTTCTGGGTGCTCTGGTATTTTACCGGAGGAAGAACCTATAACAACGGACTGCCCTGGCCCGTATGGCCGATGCTGGGCTGGGGGATCGGCGTGGCCTTTCACTACATCGGCGCCTATGTCCGTTCCGGCAGCGATGCCACGGAGCGTGAATACGAAAAGCTGCAACAGCAACAAAAACAAAACTAATAACCCGTATAATCAATCAACATGAAAAAAGCATTGTTCTGCTTCCTGCTGCTGGCCTCCGTGAGCGCCGGCGCCCAGAGTGAAAAATTCGTCAAAGCCATGGAAGAGCGCCTCGTGGCCATCGACACCATCCGCTCTCCCCAGACCCTCAACGACCTGTCGGCCGCTTTCGAGCGCATTGCCCTGGCCGAGAAAACCCGGTGGCAGCCTTTCTATTACGCGGCCCTTACCCAGGTGAACCGGGGATACGCACTGATGGGCAACCAGATGGGCGGTGACCCTGCCGTGCTCGATCCGGTTGCCGACAAGGCCGATGCGCTCCTGGCCCAGGCCGAAGCGCTGAGCAAGGACAACTCGGAAATTTATGTGGTCCGCAAGATGATCCTCTCCCTGCGCATGCTCGTAGACCCGATGAACCGGTTCCAGGAATTCGGACCGAAAGCACAGGAGGCCCTGGAAACCGCCCGCCGCCTCGACCCCGAGAACCCGCGCACCTACCTGCTGGAAGGTCAGGACCTGTTCTTTACGCCCGAGCAGTACGGTGGCAGTAAGGAAGAGGCCAAAAAGCGCTTCGAAACAGCCCTGCAGAAGTTCGAAACCTTCAAGCCCAAATCCTCCATCGACCCGGTCTGGGGCAAGGCCGTGGCCGCGTATTTTATGGGGCAGGTGAAGTAGGAGCCATATTCACTCGTTGGTTGCAGCGTTTACGAGTTTACGGGTTCACAAGTTCACAAGTGAAGCAGACGGGCGGAAAAAGTGGAAACAGTCGGAACGTAATGGACCTGATGCAAGAAGATGTTCTGTTGTAGACGATCAGTTGTTGAACTTGTGAACCCGTAAACTCGTAAACTTGCAGACAAAGGCCCGGTCAATATGCTGCATTACTTTCACAAACTTTCGAATTGAAATGGATAGTCAATCCCCCTTCTCCCCCCAGGACAGCCTCCTGCTGATCCGGTCGATGATCGAAAAGGCCCGGGCCAACATCAATGAGAACCGGTTCTATTTCCTGCTCTGGGGCTGGATCGCCTTCCTGGCCATCCTGGGCCAGTTTTTCCTGAAAGTGGTGCTCCGCTACGAGCACCATTATATCGTCTGGCTCCTGACCTTCGTGGGGATTTTCGCCAGCGTGTTCACCGTACGCCGGCGGGCCCGGAAAGCGGGCGCCCGCACCTACGTGGGCGAAAGCATGGGCAACCTGTGGACCGGCATGGGCATTTCCTTCTTTGTGCTGTCGTTCCTGTTTATGCGCCTCGGCTGGGAGCACTGCTACCCGTTCTTTATCCTCATGTACGGCCTCGGCACGTTTGTGTCCGGCCGCATCCTGCACTTCACGCCCTTGGTGGCGGGCGGCATCACCAACTGGGTGCTGGCCATGGTGGCGGTCTACTTTTCGTTCGATTACCAGATGTTGTTTGCCGCGGCCGCCATCGGCACGAGCTACCTCATCCCGGGCTATATGATCAAACCTTCAAATACTCCTGACCATGCGTGAAGAGGAACCCATCGATCACCGGCAGGGACTGCAGCTCATCGAGCAGATGATCTCGGCGGCCCGCAACGAGCACCAGGAAAAAGGCGATGGCTGGCTCATCTGGGGCTGGCTGTTGTTCGTGGCCTCGGTGGCCTCCGCCCTCCTGATTTACGGGGACCAGGTCCGGGCGGTCGGCTGGGTATGGACCGCCATATTACCGCTGGGTGCGGTGGTAGCCCTCGTTTTTCAGTTCCGCAAATCCGGGAGCGAAGCCGGTGTGAAGTCCTACGCGGGCGCCCTGCTGGATAAGCTTGGCAAAGGATTTTTCATTTCGCTGTTTCTGCTCGTCGCTGCCGGGATCATTACCGAAAGCCATTATGCCTTCGGCTATTATTATATCCTGTACGGGTTCTGGATGTACATCCATGCCAGCGCCCTGAATTTCCGTCCGCTGCTGGTCGGCGCTTTTGTGAACTGGGCGGCCGCGCTGGCGATCTTTTTCATTGCCCGGCAGGCCCCGGAACGCCTCACCGTACCGCATGCGTTCGGGTACGAAATGGTGGTTTCGGCCGCGGCCATCCTCATCGGCTACCTGGTTCCCGGCTACCTGCTCCGCCAGCAATACCATAAGAAAACCCGAGGGCTCAGCAACCGTGTTTAAAGACCTGGATCCCATATTGCACTCCCAGCTCCGGCTTGCCGTGGTATCGCTGCTCATCAGCGTGCAGGAAGCCGAGTTTACCTTTCTCAAGGAAAAGACCGGGGCCACCGCGGGCAACCTCAGCGTGCAGATCCAGAAGCTGAAGGATGCCGGCTATATCGAGGTGGCCAAGCAGTTCAAGGAGAACTATCCCCAGACCATCTGCAAGATCACGCCCCAGGGCATCAATGCCTTTGAAGCCTACGTGAAGGCGCTGCAGTCGTATCTCAAACCTTAGAGGTGAATGGGTCAATGGGTGAATGGGTCAATGGGTGAATACTTAGGTGAATGGGAGGGAAGGTGAATGTGCGGATGTGCGGGTGTGCAGATGTACGGTGTGAGATGTACGATGTATGATTGACGGGCGTACATCGTACATCTCACACCGTACATTGCTATCTGATCCTGTCCACCCACTGTTCCCTATCTTTGCTCCCCGAATATGTCCATCATCCAGGTTGCCTCGCTGACCAAGCGCTTCCGCGAACTCACCGCGGTGCAGGACCTTTCCTTTGAAGTACCCCGCGGCGGGGTCTACGGCTTCCTCGGGCAGAACGGGGCCGGCAAAAGCACCACGATCCGCATGCTGCTCACCCTTATCCGGCCGACGGCCGGTTCCATCCGCATTTTCGGGGAAGACCTGCAGCAGCAACGAAGCAGTATCCTGCGCAGGGTGGGGGCCATCATTGAAAAGCCCGATCTCTATCCCTACCTCTCCGCTACCGACAACCTGCGCATCATGGGCCGGCTGAGCGGGCTGAAGCCTACGGCGGGGGAACTGTCGCGCCAGCTGGATAGGGTAGGACTGGGGAGCCGCGCCGGCAGCAAGGTGAAAACCTTCTCCCAGGGCATGAAGCAACGCCTGGGTATTGCCTGTGCGCTGCTCCACAACCCCGAGCTGGTGATCCTTGATGAGCCGACCAACGGGCTCGACCCGCAGGGCATAGCCGACATCCGCAACCTCATTCTTCACCTCAGCCGCAACGAAGGCAAGACCGTAATGATCTCCTCCCATTTGTTGTATGAAGTGGAACTGGTGGCCGACTCCATGCTCATCATCGATAAGGGCCGCAAGATCACGGAAGGCAGGGTCAGCGACCTGCTCCACCCGGCCGATACGCTGGTGGCCCTCCGGACCACCGATGATGCGGCCGCCCGCCGGCAGCTGCAGGCCTCTTCCTGGGCAGGAGCCCTGCAAACCGCAACAGAGGATGGGCTGCTCCTGCGGCTCGACCGGAACGACGTGCCTTTGCTGAACCGCGACCTGGTAGGCCTGGGCATTCAAGTGTTGTCCCTGCAGCCCCGTCATTCGCTGGAAGACTATTTCTTTTCACTTACAACCCCGCACGCCCATGGGACCGCTGATCGCGATTGAGCTGTTCAAGATCTTCCGCAAGCCCCGCACCTATATCGCCTTTGCGGCCATCGCCACCATCGTCAGCCTCATCCAGCTGGCCCTGTATGCCGACGGAGCCGCTTATCTCGACTTTATGCTGCAGCCGCTGAAGGATACTTTTGAAGTGGGCGGCAACGTGCTCAACGGCTACCAGGTCTGCTACCTGATCCTGCAGACGCTGCTGGTGCACGTGCCGCTGCTCATTGCCCTGGTGGCGGGCGATATCATTGCCGGGGAAGCCAATACCGGCACGCTGCGGCTGATCGCCACCAAGCCCGTAAGCCGTACCCGGCTGCTGGCGGGCAAGTTCACCGCCACCGTTATCTACACCGTGCTGCTTCTGCTGTTCATGGCCGTGCTTGCCCTGGGGGTATCGGTGCTGCTGTTCGGCACCAGCGATATGATGGTCCTGCGCAGCGACGGCATCCTGATCATCAATCAGCACGATGTGCTCTGGCGCTACGGCGGCGCTTTCGGCTTTGCGGTGCTGGCCATGCTCACCGTGGCTTCGCTGGCCTTCTGCCTTTCGGCTTTTGCCGACAATTCCATCGGCCCCATCATTGCCACCATGAGCGTGATCATCCTGCTGACGATCCTCACCACCATGGACATCCCGCTGTTCAACCGGTTGAAGCCTTATTTGTTTACGAATCATATGCTGAACTGGAAGGGCTTTTTCGAAGACCCGGTGGACCGGGGCGAAGTGTTAAAATCGGCCTCCGTATTGCTCGGGCACATCGTTTTTTTCGTCTTGGTAACGGTCACGGCCTTCCGCCGCAAAGACATCCTTTCTTAAACAACCTGTATGAAGCGATCCACGTTTATTTACCTGTTGCTGCTCCTGCTGACTGCCCTCCCGGCCCTGGCCCAGGACGAGGCTGCCCTGCTGCAGCGCGTAAAGGCCCGGCTGAACCGGGTGAACGACTATACGGCCACCGGCAACATGAAGCTCGACGTTTCCTTTATCAAGGCCCCGCCCTCCCAGGTGAAGGTGTATTATAAAAAGCCCAGCCGCTTCAAGGTGGAAAAAGCCGGCGGCATCTCTATCCTGCCCAAGGGCGGGGTGAGCGTGAACCTCAACGCCCTGCTGCTGACCGACAACTATACCGCCGTACCGGCCGGTACGGCCACCATCGGCAGCATCACCACGAAGGTGATCAAGCTGCTGCCCAACGATGAGAACGGCGACGTGGTGCTGACCACACTGTACATCGATGAAAAGGAGGCCCTCATCCGCCGCACCAAGGTAACCACCCGGGAAAGCGGCACCTACGAAATGGACCTGAGCTACGGCGCCTACGCCGCCTGGGGACTCCCCGACAAAGTGGTCTTTTCCTTCAATACGAAGGACTACAAGCTGCCCAAGGGCATCACCTTCGAATACGAGAAAGGCGGACCGCAAAAGCAGGCCCCGGCCGGCGACAAAAAAGGAAAAGTGGAAATTACCTATGCTTCGTATGTGATCAATAAGGGGGTGGAGGATAAGGTGTTTGCGGGTAAATAGCTGCGAGCTACGAGCTGCAAGCTGCGAGTGGTTTTCTCATCAGGAGTGTTTTTCTTTTTTGCGGCCCTCCGCAGGTTCTGCTTACGTTCTTTTTTGCCTTGAAACAAAAAAGAACCAAAAAGTTCAAGCCTGCCCCAATCGCTACCGCCTGTGGCGGCACACGTCCGCGTGGGCAGGCGGCCCGCGCGCATATACATACTTTAAGTTTGGAACTTGGCTTAGGCTAGAACAGCGAGTTTTGCCCTATAATCTGATCAACGTGTGCAGGCGCTTCTATTCCGCTGCTCATTGTATAGCAGTAATTCTCCTGAACCAGACGCGGAATAAGGCGCAGGGCCAGCTAAAAAGAAATCGTTCTACTTGAGGATTTATCTGCGTCATCAGCGCCCCATCAGCGCCATCTGTGATTCCTCCTTTTTCTCCGTTAGCTCTGCGCGAAACCCTTTAACAAGAATAGTACGCTTCTCTACCCGTAAACACACCGTACACCGTAAATCGTACATCGTACACCGTACATCGCTCCTACCGGTCAATCGTATCATCAATCTTCTCATCCTCCACGTTCCGCAGCACTTCGGCCGTGATCTTCCGCAGGGGATTGCGGGTGCGCTCGTCGTATTCGGCCCGGCGGCGCACGAGGTCGGCGCATTCGAACAGGGCGTACAGGAAGGAGCCGGGGTCGGCGATGTTCTTCCCGGCAATATCAAAGGCGGTGCCGTGGTCGGGAGAGGTGCGTACGAAGGGAAGCCCCGCGGTGAAGTTCACGCCTTCGCCGGCCGCAATGGTCTTGAAGGGGATCAGGCCCTGGTCGTGGTACATGGCCAGCACGGCATCGAACTGGGCGTAGTGGCTGCGGGCAAAAAAGGCATCGGCGCTGTAAGGGCCGTAGACCTGCATATCGCGCTTGGCCTCTTTGATGGCGGGGCGGATCACCGTTTCTTCCTCGTTGCCGATCAGCCCCTCGTCGCCGGCATGCGGGTTGAGGCCGAGCACGGCGATTTTAGGCCGGTCGATGCCGAAGTCGCGGCGCAGGCTTTGGTTCAGCAGGCGCAGCTTGCCCAGGAGGTTCTGCCGGGTGATGTATTTGCCTACCTCGTTCAGCGGTACGTGCTCGGTGAGCAGGGCCACGCGCAGCTGCTCGGAATACAGGAGCATGAGCACGTCGTCCACGCCGGCGGCATCGCGCAGGAAGGGCGTATGGCCGGAGTACCGGAATTCGTCGGACTGCACGTTCTTTTTATGGATCGGTGCGGTGACCAGTCCCTGGAGGCCGCCGGCTTTCAGGGCTTCGATAGCGCCGAAGAGGGAGCGCACGGCATACTGGCCGCCGGTTTCGGTGAGCTGGCCGGGCTGGATGGTGATGTCTTCCTCCCAGCTCTGGAACAGGTTGACCTGTTTGTGGTTCACGCGGGTGATCTCCTTGATGGTCTGGTAATTAAAGCTTCCTTCGCCCACCGATTTCTTATAAAAGCTCAGGAGCTTCGCCGACGCAAAGATGACCGGGGTGCACAATTCCAGCACCCGGTTGTCCGAAAGGGCTTTGACGATCACTTCCGGGCCGATCCCGTTGATATCTCCGCAGCTGATTCCGATAACAGGCTTGTTCATGGCGCAAAGGTGGTTAAAAAGGCGATAAAACGAGCAGCCGCATTCGGCAGGACTTATTCTTACATATGGAAGATTTAAGTTTCATTTAATCGCCCACTCAGCAGCTTTTTATAAGGAAGGAT
>DATAGL010000336.1:0-1951 GCA_036263755.1 Chitinophagaceae bacterium
AGCAGCAGCGACGGGGCCGCCCCGGGCTGGTCGTTTTTTACGACGAGGAAGTTTTTTACATACGGCTGGAGCAAAGCGCCCGGCTCCCACTTTTGGAAGACCAGGTTCTGGGTGCGGCCGGCACCCGGGACTGAAGGAGGGGGCATGTCCGGTGTTTTATTTAGATACAATCCAGCAACACCGGACCCCTATCCCGACCAGGTTTTTACTCTGTTTTCCCGGCGGGCAGGTTCTTTTCAGGTTGGTTTCCTGTCAGAAAGGTGACAACGGCCACGCCTCTCTTCCCTTTCCGCTTCCCATTCAGGTGCCGTCGTTCCGGCCCGCAACACCCGGCTACTTTCTAGTGAGGGCAACCCGGCCATTCCGCTTTATTCACCCTATAATAGAACGGAAACAGGATGCAGCAGCATTAATACAAAGGTCATTTCCGCAAAGAATATCACAAATGTGCAGGCATGCTACCGGGAAAGCCTTGCTTCTGTTACATTTGCGCCAAATTATTCAGCGGTGGAAGTTATCCAAGCGATCATAGATTTTATCCTGCATATAGATCAGCACCTGGTTGATATTGTCAGCAATTACAAAACCTGGACTTACCTTATTCTGTTCCTGATCATATTTGCCGAAACGGGACTGGTGGTAACACCCTTCCTCCCGGGTGATTCCCTCCTGTTTGCCGCCGGTGCGATCATTGCCAAGCCGGAGAGCGGGCTGAATATATTCCTCATGATGGGGCTCCTCATCGTGGCGGCCATTCTGGGCGACATGGTGAATTACCACGTGGGCAATTATGTAGGCCCCAAGGCTTTCAGCGGCAGGTATAAACTGCTGAAAAAAGAATACCTGCTGAAAACGGAGGCTTTTTACAACAAGCATGGCGGCAAGACCATCATCTATGCCCGCTTTATTCCGATCGTCCGGACCTTTGCCCCGTTTGTGGCCGGCGTGGGTACAATGTCGTATAAACTGTTTGCCTCCTACAATATCATCGGGGCCGTTCTCTGGGTAACGAGCTTTCTCCTGCTCGGCTATTTCTTCGGAGCCCTGCCGGTCATCAAGGATAATTTCACCTATGTCATCTTTGGCATTATCATCCTGTCCGTGCTGCCGCCGGTCATTGAATTACTGAAGGAACGATTCAAGGGAAAGAAAGAAGTGAAAGCATAAAGCCGCACAGGGCCGGGATACGCCTACCCTGATCAGAAGCTCCCGGAGCTATACTGGATTTCTGACAGATCTTGAATCCGCACAGGCTGCTTTAACGCTATTGCTCCGTTGCATTGGCTCATAAGCATGCAGCCGCACTACGGTGCATGCCGGGCAATCGATGTTGATGCGTTCCCCTTTCCGCATAAAGCATCATTTACTTAACGGGGCATCAACAGGGTGCCGTGGACAGGCAACCGGTTGTTTTCGAAACGGCAGGATACCGAACCGGGTTACTGCCCTAAAACGGGTTGTTCTCCGCAAGGATAAACTTTTCCGCATACCGCGTAAGGGCTGCAAAGACTCTTGCTGCTTTCCTATGGCTGGTCCATCCCTGCCTTTGGGTAACTGCATTTCTTCTGGGGCTATGGATGCCCTTCCTTTGCACCGGAACAAAGCAATAGAACTATTTATGTATTTATTCTATGCCGGAACGGCGGCCATCGGGATTCAATCCCTGCTGCTGCTGGTCTGGGCCTACCACCTGCTCCTCAAACCCAATGGCACCGACCCTGCCGGCGGGGGCATAGCGCTCTTTATCCTCCTCATTGCCGCCGGGTACATCGCGGTACAGGCCGTCTTGCTGTCCACCGGGAAGTTCTGGCCATCGGTTGCCGTCCTGGCCCTGTTTGCGCTTCCGGTTGCCCTCCTGGTGCGGATGTACCTCCGGTCCGGGAACACCGGCAACAACTGACACGGACAGTCCGGAAAGGTCGAAGCATCGCTAACAGAACAGAACATTTTT
>DATAGL010000337.1:0-4867 GCA_036263755.1 Chitinophagaceae bacterium
GTACGCCGACGGACGGATCCGCAATACCCTGCGGTTCTTTTCAGCCCAGACGAATTATTTAAAAAAGCTGCCCGGTGCGCTGAGCCTGGAGGCCGGTGCCAAGACCTCCCTCGTGCGTTTTGAGAACAGCACGCGCTACGCGGCCACCCAGGCATACAATTATAACGAAGACATTCACAGCGCCTACCTGCAGGCTTCCAAAACCGTCCGGGGCATTACGGTAAAAGCGGGCACGCGGATGGAAAACACGAATATGAAGGGCCGTCAGTTGCAGCCGCAGGACACGGCCTTCAACCTGACCCGCACCGACTTTTTCCCTTACGTGTTCATCAGCCGGAACCTGATGCGGATCATGGGTTACGAGCTGAGAGCCTACCTCGTGTACCGCCGCACCATCAGCCGGCCGGCCTACGAATACCTGAACCCTTCGCCGCGCCGGATCGACCCTTACCTGCTGGAAACCGGCAACCCGGCCCTGCGGCCCCAGTTCACCCATAACTACGAGGCCAACATCTCCGTGGACGAGCGGCCCATCATTGCCATCGGCTACAACGATACCCGCGACATTTTCACCAACGTGATCTACCAGGCAGATACGGGCCGTAGTGTGGCCTACCGCACGTACGACAACCTCGGCGCAAACAAGGAAACCTATTTCCGCGCCCTGGGTGCCATTCCGCCGGGACGCCGTTACTTCTTTGTAGTGGGCGGCCAGTATAACCATAACTTCTACCAGGGGCAGTACGAAGGGAAACCCCTGTCCTTCAAGCGCGGGAGCTGGACGATCTTTACCTACCAGACCTTTAAGCTGACCCCGCTTACCCAGCTGACCCTGAACGGGTTTGCCCGGTTCCGCGGGCAGCTGCAGTTTTACGAGCTTTCCTCTTTCGGCGCATTGAATTTCAGCGTGAACCAGCAGCTGCTGCAGCGCAAACTGACGCTCAGCCTCAGCGCCCAGGACCTCTTTTTCACCAACAACAACACGTTCCGGATCCGCCAGGGGTCGGTGGATGCCAGCGGCTACCGGAAAAGCGATACCCGCCGCTTCGGCATCAACCTCCGTTACAACTTTGGCCTCCGCAAGCGGGACGAAGGGAACCTGTTCGGCGTGGAATCGCCGGAAAAAACGAATTAAATGTGCAGATGTGCAAATATGCAGATGTGCAGATGATGAGGAGCGAGTAAGCCGGGTATCATTCATTTGAAATCTTCACGTCTTACATCTGCACATTTGCTCACCCGCATATTTGCATATTTGCACATCTGCACATTTGCACATTTACTCATCCGCCCCTCCGTTTCCTATTGTTTCTTATTTTGCAGGCCCTTAGCCATGCGTATCTCTCATCTCATATTCCTGAGCTTTATGCTCATTCTGGTGCTGTTCTCGCTGACCACGTATATGAACTACAAGCGGTCGGCGGAAGTACAGGCGCATTCCGATTATGTATTCCGGTCCAGCGAGGTGGTACGGCTCAGCGGGCGCCTGCAGCGCAACACCCTTAATATGATCAGCGGCCTCAGGGGATACCTGCTTACCGGTGATGCCTACTTTATACAGTCGTACGACTCGGCGGTGGCGGAAAACGAAAGCACCCTGGCAGAGCTTTCCCGGCAGATCGAGGCGGGCTCGCCGCAGCAGCGGCTTCTGAAGGAGATTACAGAGTTGCACCAGCACTGGGTGGAAGAGTATACCTATCCCCTGCGGGATGCAAAGATGGCCGCCCAGCGTTCCGAGGCGAACATCGCGAGCTTTAACCGCCTGTACCGCGAAAAGGTGCAGACCGGAGAAGAACGGCTGCTCAACCAGCAGATCCAGGCAAAATTCCGCGCCCTGACCAACGAAGAATACGAAGACCGGCGCCGCCGCATCAACGTGCTGACGCAGGCCATGGCCCGCACCACGCGCCTTTCCTTTACCCTGACCGTCCTGTCGATCGTAGTGGGGTTCCTTGTTGCCGCTTTCCTCGCTTATGGTATATCCAGCCGGATCCTGAACATGGTGCGGATGGCCGACACCATTGCGGCCGGCGACTACAAAGTGCACATGAAGGATACGGGGAAGGATGAGCTGAGCCGGCTGGCCGGCGCCCTGAACCATATGGCCCACGTGCTGTCGGTGAACTTCACGCAGCTGCAGCAGAAGAACCGGGAGCTCGACCAGTTCGCCCATATCGTATCCCACGACCTCAAGGCCCCGCTGCGGGGCATCGGCAACGTGGTTTCCTGGATCGAAGAAGACCATGCGGGGGAACTATCACCCAAGGTGCAGGATTACCTGCAGCTCGTCAAAGGCCGGATCAGCCGCGGGGAGGCCCTCATCGACGGGATCCTTTCCTACGCACGGGTAGGCAAATCCCAGCTTCCTGTAGAACAGGTGGCTGTGGGACAGCTGCTGGAAGAGGTCCGCGATACCCTGGCCATCCCTCAGGGACTGAACCTGTTGATTGCCGGTAACCTGCCCGTGGTCAACACTGAAAAAGTACTGCTGCTGCAGGTGTTTACCAACCTGATCAGCAATGCCGTCAAGTACCACAATAAGCCGGCCGGCTGGGTAAAGGTCTACCACCGCGAAGAAAGCGGCCGCTATGTCTTTTACGTGGAAGACAATGGGCCGGGGATTCCGCCGCAATACCACGAGCGTATCTTTGTGATCTTCCAAACCCTCCAGGAGCGCGATACCTTTGAAAGCACCGGTGTTGGCCTGGCGATCGTAAAAAAGATCCTCGATGCCCGCAATGAACGCATAGAAGTGGTCTCGGAGCCGGGACTGGGTTCCAAATTTTCATTCACCTGGACAAAATAAACACGATGGAAAAACTGATTACCATTCTGCTGGTGGAAGATGACCAGCTGGATGTAATGGATATCAAACGGTCGCTGGACAAACTGAAGATCCTGTACCAGCTGTTTGAAGCCCGCAACGGCGAAGAAGCCGTGCGCTGGCTGCAGGGCCGCGAGGCCGAAGGTCAGCCGCTGCCCGACGTGGTGCTGATCGACATCAACATGCCCCGCATGAACGGCCTGGAGCTGTTGCAGGTCATCCGCACCACGGAAAGCTGGAAGCGCCTCAAATGCTTCATCATCACTACCTCCTCGGAACAGGTGGACAAGGAACAGGCGGCGCGGCTGAATGTTTCGGGGTATATAGTCAAGCCCTTCAAGATCAATAACCCCGCCTCCATCGATTCGTTCAACCTGATGATCGACCTGATGAATATGAAAGTGAGCTGATGTACGATGTTCGATGTACGGTGTACGAAGTGGTTGGTTCCGGGCAGCCGGCGGATCAGGTGCACGGCGTTTGTGCAGTGGCCGGGCAGGAACCGGTGTTTTACATTTGATAAAGCAGCCGATTCTCCCTTCATTTGTACTTCATGAAAAGCGTAGCAGTATTCCTCGCCGTTTTTTGCTCCCTGGCGGCAACGGCGCAGTCCCAGCGTGTGCAGATAATATTCAGCCGGCCCTATGCCGTCCTGCATTTCCTGGAGGCCGCCACGGGCTCCAGCCGGGCCCCGGTTGCGTACACCGAATTCATACAGCAGCAAGCCGCCGGCGACAGCCGCTTTATCGGCCTACTGCACCGATACCGGCAGCTGAACGCGCAGCTGTATTATGCGGCCGAAGGATTCCCCCCCGGCCGCCCCTGGTACCGTTCTTCCTTTGACCTGCTGGTGAAAGCAGCGGTTGCGTCTTCCTCGAATGCGGAGTGCATCCGCCGGGCATCGGGCATACTGCCCCGAGAAGACCTGAACAGCCTTTTACTACTCCTGAATGAAGCGGATGGCTATTATGAAACCTTTGTATGGAAGCGGGAAGGCCCGGGCCTGCAGCAGCGGCTGGCAGCCCTCCGGAAAAAAGGAGCCGCCCTGGACCGCTTATTTCATCAATTCAACCGGTTTTATGCCTCCGGCTGGCTTCCGGGCCTGCCCCTGTTGATCGCCCTGTACCCGGTGCCCGGCACCAGGGAGGCCAGTTCGGCCACGCCGCACGTGGATGTCCTTTCCGTAGGTATCCGCACGGGAAAGAACGAAACGGCCGGGCCGTTGTCGATCGCCTTGCACGAACTGGCTCATACGCTGTATGCCGAGCAGCCGCGCCTCCTGCAGCAGGCAATGGAAAACTGGTTTCTGCAGCACCCCTCCCCTTACCGGTCTTTTGCCTATGCCTTCCTGGATGAAGGGCTGGCGACCGCCCTGGGCAACGGATATAGTTACCGCCAGCTCAGCGGGAAGATGGACACGGCCGCCTGGTACGACAATCCTTACATCAATGGTTTCGGAAAAGCGCTGTACCCCCTCGCAGCGGACTACCTGGAGAATGGACGCACCCTGGACAGCAGCTTTGCCGACAGCGCCATCCGCCTGTTTGCCGCCCGTTTTCCGAAAGCCCGTTACGATTACGCCATCCTGCTCAACCGGGTATCCATTTATGCGGATGCTGAAAATGCCGAAGAGCGGCGCGGGCTGATCCATACCCTGGGAGCTGCCTTTCAGCTGACCGGGCACCAGCTGAGCACACCGGTACTCGATGCCTCCAGCCTTGATGCGCTCCGTACCGGCAGCGGTACGCAACTGGTGGTTGTGGACCGCAAGGAAGAAGCCACCTGGAAAGCCCTTCAGGAAGCATTTCCTGCCTGGTCGGCCTACCTGTCGCCGCTGGATGGCCGGCAGGGCATTGTTTCTTTTTACGATGACCAAGGCCGGGCCCTGATCTTCCTCAAAGGAAAACCCGAAGCCACCATCAAAGCCCTCAGGAACCTGGGATTCATGGATCCGGAGCGGGCGGCAGCCCCATTGAAGGATTGACGATTGACGATTTACGATGTACGGTGTCGGGGAGAACGCTTTGTTTGTTTGACAAGAAG
>DATAGL010000338.1:0-3130 GCA_036263755.1 Chitinophagaceae bacterium
GAAGGGGTCGTTCAGCTGGTTGTGGTACTATGCCATGCAGCAGATGGGCGACGACGCATCGGTGGAATCATCCAAAGGGCTGCAAAAAAAGCTGTGGGCACGGGAGCGCCTCAGTTCCTTTATCGGGTACGCGGTTCCCACCATCCATGCCCAGCAGCAGCTGACCGGCCTGTCGGGGGCGGGGCTCCGGAACTACCTTCTTTTCCTGGAAAGCACCCGGGTGTTTCATGAGCGGCTGCGGCTGGAGTTCTACCCGAAGATCTTTGAAGAAAAGCCGGCGGGCACGATCGACTGGTCGAAGCACTCCGTATCTTTTTTTACCGAACGCGTGGACGTAAACTGGCTGCAGCTGGTGCTGCCTTACGGGCTGTTGCTGGTGCTGCTGGCCGGGTGGATAGTGCCCCGCCTGAAAAGGGTGGAGGGGGAACCTTTGTAGCCTTATGACCGCTGGCTGGCAGGGTGGCTGAGCATGGCCTGTGCGAAAACGTAAGGCGTAGGTACCGTATTCCCTGTTGTTAAATAATTTCCGGAACGGTATCCTTTGAACGCGATTCCCGATATTCAGGTCCTGTTTTGAATGGGTCTTGTAAAGAAGAGAAAGCATGGAGCAGGAAGGACAGACTCATTCACGGAAGATCATCCCGATGGGGAAGGAGGGTCTTTACCTCGTTGCCTCACCATCAAATTTACCGGAATGAAACTACTGCCTGCCTGGACCCTGCTGCTGCTCTTAACCGGATGTGCCAAAGAAGATCCGGAGCCGGAAAAGTTCAACGACATCGATAATCTTTTTGGCTGGATCACGGGCGGTCCCCGGGGAAGCGCCGGGGCAGACCGGTACCTGGTGATTCATGCGGATCAGCATATCGATGCCATCGATCCTTACTATACAACCGTGCTGGTCCTGGGCAGGTTCAAAAAGAACGAGGTGCCGCAAAATGCCGGAAGCCTCCAGGTGGATGGCGTTCCGTTGGATTTCAACGGACATGCTTATACCACACATCTCCATTCCGGAGCCGCAGCGATCGCCAAGGCAAATTCCATGATCGGGAAAGTTTTGCCGGTCAGTGCCGGTGGAACCGGGTTATTCGGCGGGTTCGAAGCAGCCGCATACCTCCCCAAAAAATTACTGCCGGAAGGAGCTTTCCTGAAACCGGTGTACAACGATTCGGATTATACATTACAATGGATTCCCGATACGACCGGCCCGGGCAACCTGAAGAAAGTGCAGATTCGCATTACGCACCTGCCCGGATATGCAGGAAGCGGCCGCACGGATATCGGGCCGCTGGACTACATCACTCCGGATAACGGAAGCTTTACTCTTCCTGAAAGGGACCTGGCCCGGTTCCCGGATGGTGCCTACATCACGATAGCCATGGCCCATGGGTGTTATTTAACGGTCACCGGGGCAACCGGTGATTCCGTGGCCCTGGCTACCCTGACCACGTTTACCTCTTCTCCCCGGGCCATTCATTAGGGCCGGGTCCCTTTTTCCACTCCCGGATGAGTAAGCACAGCATCCGGTTGGAAGGGATAAACCGTTTCTCCTGATCTGAGGTATAGGAAGGAAAGGACAGGTATCGGGAACCTTTGCAGAATGGGTATAAGGGACAGGCTATTCCGGGAATATGCATGCAGGGCGTAGCCCTCTGGCGGACTAATACGCTGCTTCCTTCTGCGCGTGTACGGAGGGCCGTAACACCTGGCAGGCAAAGAGGGCCTGCAGGGTCAGTTCCACTTTCTTTTTTCTCAACTCGGCGCGCAGGATGCGGAGAGCCCAGGGAAGCAGGCGGTCCCCGGAGGGGTTGAGGGTGGGCGTGGCTTTCCACAGGGCACAAAAGGTGGCATTGAGCACGGCTTCACAGGCTTTGCGGTCGTACAGCTCTTTGACCAGGATCCGGAAGAACAGCGGGGCAAAGCGGTCATAGGTAGCGCTGAAAGCAGCCACATCATGCCTTTTCAGGGCACAGATGACATCCATTTCGTTTCTGCAGGCAAGCATGATACCGGTAAAAGTTCTATAAGATAACTCTTTTCCGGCAGCACGAGAGCAGCCCCATCATTATTATTCCGGTATGCGCCCGGGTTCCGGGGCACGGTCAGGCCGGTAGAAACCGCTTCAGGTCGGCTTTCCCCCGGGCCGTCGTATAAGGAAGCAGCAGGCGCGTGATGAGCTCCAGGTACCGTTTAATGCCTGCTTCCGCCGGCATGCCGGGACTGGCGATGGTGGCCTCACAAATCCAGAACCGCGCGATGAGGGCGAGGTTGGCCCCGAGGAAGTCCCGGTCCTCCGCCGTCATTTTCAGGTAGCCGCCCGCAGCCAGCGCTTCCAGGTTGGCGCCGATCGTGTGTTTCCGGGAACGCTGCGTTTCCTTATACGCCGCCGCCATCCGTTCGTTCTGCTTCATCAGGTGCACAAAGGAAAGCAGGAGGCAGCGAAAACGTACCTGGTTCCGGAACACCCCTTCCAGCATTTCCAGGAAAGCATGCAGGGTGATCCCTTCCTTGAATACAATGAGCTCCGCATTGGCCTGCGACAGCTGCCGGGAGATTTCATACACGAGGTCGTCCTTGGTCGGGAAATAGTAGGTGATGTTGCCTACCCGAATGCCGAGCGTGGCGGCGATTTCGCGGAGGCCCACGTACTCGATTCCCTGTTCATTGAACATTTGCAGCGCTTGATGCAGGATTTTCTCCCGTGTATGCATTCCTGAATTGGACATTGTCCAAATCTAGGTAATTTTGAAAATACAAAGAAATGAAACCGCCAAAAAAAGGCGGAAACTTTGGGTGCGGAGGGAACATAAAAGATCACATAGTTCATGAACTCCCCTGCACACCGGAACCATAAACCTTAACAACACAAACCAAAACCACGTTTACCATGAAACAGAACCTGCTGTATGCCTTTACCTGTCTTTCCTTTGCCACCGTGATCGGCGGCGCCGTGTATGAACACATGAACATCGTGCCGACCTGGGCCGCCGCCCCGCCGGTATCGCTGAGCATGTTCCAGGGCGAGCATGGCTTAAAGCCCGAGCACTTCTGGAAATTCATTCATCCCCTGACGCTGCTGCTGTTCCTGGGCACCCTGGCGGCCCACTGGAAATCGGCCCGGCGCAAGAAC
>DATAGL010000339.1:0-1652 GCA_036263755.1 Chitinophagaceae bacterium
AGGGATGTGCTACCTTGACCAGGCGCTTGTGCTCGATGAATCCAGCATCGTAGTACCTTTTATCCATGAAAAGGAACTCGGGTTCGTCCGGATCAATCCGCGGTAGCCGGCGGCCTCTCCTCCCCACATACATTATGAACGTAATCAGACCCATGATAAAATTCCGGTTGCTTCTGGTCCTGCTGCTCTTATCGATGTATGCCCCGGCACAGACCTACCGGTACAGCAATGACCGGATCCCGTTCCACCCGCTGAAGGACAAGTTCCAGGCGGTGCAGCAAAACGGCTTTCTGCATTTCTGGATTTACGACCACGAGCACCTGCAGCTGGTGGTTTTCAACCGCCAGCTCCGGGAAGTGAACCGTCAGCGCCTGCCCGATAAAAAACTGCGCAGCCGGCCGTTCGAATTCATTCAGCTCGATTCTTTCTATTACCTCGTCGTACGCGACCAGCAGTCGTTCCGGCTTTTTCGCGTGCAACCGGACGGAAGCATAAAGAACCTGACGGCAGACCCGGCCGCCCGGCTGATTCCCGCCCGCACGGCCGGGCGAAAGCTGGTTATGGGCAACCGGGTGCTTTTTATACAACCATCCACCGCAGGTGCCGGCTTTACACTGGTACTGGCCGATTCCGGCCTGCAGGTGCTGCACCGCCAGGAGGTCAGTTCCTTCGACCATAAGCCCTCCAGCCAGTTCACGCCGCTGAACGACAGCATTGTATTGATACGTTCCATACTGAACGGAAACAGCCAGCCGGGTCAGCTGGCGATGAGCCGCCTGAATGTATTCAACGGGTACATGACCCACCGCAAGCTGACGGCACAGGATGGATATTTCGTGTATTTCTCCCTGCACGCCGATGGCAGGGGAAAGGTTTACGCCGTTGCGCAAACCCAGATGCTGGCGTCAGGTCCGGCCCAGGGGCAGCATTATTCGTTCCTGTTGCAGATGGATGAGCAGCTGAACGTTGAAAAGAACCTGCCGCTGGACCAGATTGCCCTGCAGGATTCGCTGCAGCTCAGCGACGGTTTTCAGCCGTCCTTCACCGCGCTGGAAGCGGACGGCTCCCTGGTGCATATCGACCGGGCAGTTAAAGGCGATCCCTGGCAGCGGTTCAAAGGCGGATCGCAGCCGGCACCTGTTTCCAAAGCCGGGGAGTACATACGATTTTCCACGTTGAAGCGCGGCGCCGATTCCCTGCAGTGGACCGGTATGCACAGTATGCCGGTCCGGCCTTACCTGTTCCTGCAGGGGCGCAGCGGGTACCTCGGGTTTTATCCGAACGACCTGGGGCGGAACCGTCACCGCATCAGCGGGTTCCGCCTGCTGCGCAACGGGCGCCTCCAGTCCTTCGACCTGAACCTTCCGCCCACACAGCAATCCATCCTCACCGAAGCGTTCCTGCTCGACGACCGCCACCTGCTCGTTCCTTTCACGGAGAAAAGATCTCTGGGCTTTGTGGTGGTGAATACCGATAATCTGCAGTGATGCCGGGGAAGAAAATATTCAATAAGCAATGTTCAATATTAAAGGCTCAATGATACCCGCGAAAATCTTTTGAACATTGAGTATTGAACATTGAGTATTGAATATTTTCCTCGTATCATAAAAAAAGCTTCCCACCGGAAGCTTTTTTTATACGGTATCCTCAGC
>DATAGL010000340.1:0-7611 GCA_036263755.1 Chitinophagaceae bacterium
AAAGGCTTTGACGACTGGGCCAAAGAACCGGTAAAGCTGGATACCATCAGCGAAACGGGCCTGAAGGACCTGCTGCGGAACGGGTCAGACAAGCTGCGGCTGATCAACATCTGGGCCACCTGGTGCGGTCCCTGCGTGACCGAGTTTCCTGAATTCATTTCCATGTACCGGATGTACCGGGGGCGGGACTTTGAGTTTGTCTCCATCTCCGCAGACGATCCGGCGAAGAAGGACAAGGCACTGGCGTTCCTGCAGAAGAAGGGGGCTTCCGGCGCGAATTACATCTTTCATACCGACGATAAATACAAGCTGATTGAAGCGGTGGACCCGGCCTGGCAGGGTGCCCTGCCGTATACCCTGCTGGTGGAGCCCGGAGGTAAGATCGTTTATGCCCGGCAGGGGACCATCGACCCGGCCGAGCTCAAAAAGCTGATCGTGGAGCACCCGCTCATCGGGCGCTATTACTGATCCGGTGCGGCTTGCAGTTCAATATAAAACGTAGTGCCTTCTCCGACCCGGCTTTCCACCCGTATAGCCCCGCCGTGCAGGTCCGCGATCTTCTGGCAGATGGCCAGCCCGATGCCCGTTCCCTCGTACGCCGTGCGTCCGTGCAGCCGCTGGAATGCCCCGAAAATCCGCTCCTGGTCTTCTTCCCGGATACCGATCCCGTTGTCGGTCACGGCCACCTGTATGCGGTCGCCCGTGCGGGTGGCGGAAATGCTGATCTCCGGCGGCCGGTCACTGAACTTCAGGGCATTGTTGACCAGGTTTTGAAACAGCTGTGCCAGGAAGGCCTCATTGCCCCGGACGGAAGGCAGGCTTTCCACGGTAACCCGGGCATTTTTGGATTCGATCTTCAGCTGCAGGTCCTCCAGCGCCCGCTGCACCGGCACCTGAAGGGGTACGGAATGCATCGGCACTTCCCCCTGCAGGGTGGACAGGGTAAGCACGTCATCGATCAGCGCCTGCATCCGTTTGGTAGCAGACTTTACCCGCTCCACGAGAACGGTGCTGCGTTCATCCAGTTTCCCGCGGTTGACTTCCTCGAGCATGGAGGTGTACGTGCTGATCTTGCGCAGCGGTTCCTGCAGGTCGTGCGAAGCGATATAGGCAAATGCCTGCAGGTCGCGGTTGGCTTCTGCCAGCTTTCGTTCCGCTTCTTCGCGCCTGGTGATCTCCTGTTCCAGTTCCGTCCGGGTTTTCTGACGGAAAACCTTCGGCAGGATTTTCATCAGGTGGTACACCGTTGCCAGGCTTACCATGCCGGTCACCAGCCGGACCAGGGCATTGAACCGGTACATGGGCACCCAGAACATCAGCGCGTCCAGAAAATGCGTGGAGCCGCACAGGAGGATAAAGGTGGCGAAGAGCAGGTACACCCGACGGAAGCCGATAACCGCCTTCTTTTTTTTGATGTAATTCAGTATGAGGAGGGGAATGAGAAAATAGGCAGTCCAGACCATGAGCTCACTGGCGATATACAGCCAACCATGAAAATCCGACCAGGTGCCACATTTCCATCGCGGGGGCCAGTCTTTTGTACTGAACAGCCCCGCGAAAAAATCAATGATTTCGTTCATGGAGATAAAGGGTTCAAAATAAAAGATACAGATATCTTAAATACACGTCATTCGTATATCTACTAGGTAAAAGCACAGGAAGCGGCGGCTTTATTTCCCGGGCATTTTGTTTGGTTCTGCCGGCTGCAGTGCCCTCTTTTCCCGGAATTCCTGCTCCGCCCGTGTTGCTCCGGTACGGCCAAATCCGCAGTGGCTGCGGGTGACCGGTGGCGGAAGGTCCGTCCTGACCCCGGCTCATCCCGCACCGCTTCACCCGTTCCAGTTCATGCCGCCCTTTTCCCAATTCAACCCCTCTCTGTTTTTTCTGCCCGCTGGCCGGGTCTAGTTTTGGGTCCAATTCTTCTGCCATGAGCAAACGCGATTCAGTCACCTTCCTCCTGCTCACCGCTGCTTTGACGGCTGCGGTATGTCTCTGGATGGGACTCCGTTCCCTGAATGAGGGTAGGACCGCCGGCGCTGCACTGGAAGAAGCCTGCACCCAAAACCTAACTGCCCGGGCAGGAGAGGGCGGCCTATTCATCGGCTCCCTGCTCCTGTTCGATTAACCAACCTGATTGTTTATGAAAAAGTGGGCGGCCATCCTCGGAATGGTCACGATCATCACCGGTTCCGCAGCTGCTGCGCCTGCGGGCGTCCCGGCGCCGGACAGCTCCCTGCCCAAGGCGGAGGCCCGCCATCCGCAACTGCAGTTCCGGCACATCCTGCAGCCGGCGGCCTGGCTGAAAGCCGGATTACCGGTGCACACTGCGCTGGGACTGACCCGGGAAGGCCGGGCCGTGGAAGCTTATTATTTCCCCGGCACTTCAGATCAAACTGCCCTGGTAATCGGGGGGGTACACGGCTCGGAGCTTTCTGCCCTGGAAGTGGTGGCGGAAGTCCGCCGGGTCCTTTCCGAAGGTGGCCGCCCTTACTACAACGTGATCGTTCTTCCCTGTCTGTTCCCGGATAATGCGGCGCATGCGGCCGGCTGCCCCGAGGCCATTGGCAGCACCCGCAACCTGGGCCGCTATACCGATTCAACCGCCGCTGATCCCAACCGGCAGATGCCGCCGCTGGGGCAGGCCTTCAACCCGGCGCACCCGGTGGATGCGCGCGGGCGGTGCATCGAAGGAGAGAACCAGTTGCTGCTCCGCCTGATTGAAGCCTACCGGCCGCAGCGGATTGTAAACGTACACGCCATCCGCGACCGCCGGGGAGCCGGGTTCTTTGCCGATCCCCGTACCGACTGCAACGGAACGGCACTCGGGTTCACCCCCGACAGCGCCCTTGCGGTACGCATGGCCCGGAGCGTGCAGGAAAAGGGTGGCTATGTGCCGGGCAACCGGCTCAGCACAGGGCCCACGGCACTGTACCCGGCCGATCCCTTCCCGGTACCCGCGGGTCAGCTGCAGCCGCGCAATGCGGAAGGCTCCAGGCTTCCGGGAGGAAGAGGCTGCGGCATTTCGCTGGGTTCCTGGGCCACTACGGCCGTGTGCCGCGGCGGCGAGCGCCCGGCTGCACAGCTGATCACCGTAGAGTTCCCGGGCAACAAGCGCCCGATGGATTATGCCCTGCCGCAGGAGCAGGCCGAAAACCGCAGGCAGGTGCAATGGTATGCGGAAGCCATACTGAATGTTTTTCTCGGTACTCCGGGACCTAATGAATAAGTAAACCAAAACCAACTATGCGCAACATGAAAACAGGAATCTTTTTATTGCTGCTGACCGCCTGCGGGCTGACGGCAGGTGCCCAGAGCGGCGGGCGGCTGGGTGTGAAGGCCGGCTACAACTGGTCATACGTAACCGGGGATGCCCAGGGCTTCAAGCCGGACAACAAAAGCGGCTTCATGGTGTCGGCGTTCATGGCCCCCCGGTCAAAGGGTGGCATGGGCTACCGCACGGAGATCGTCTTTTCCCGCCAGGGCTATTCCTTTGACAACGGCGGCCGGAATACCGAAGTGCTGAACGACTACATCTACCTGCCCCAGATGGCCACCTTTGGCATCGGCCGGTTCGTGCAGCTGCAGGCCGGCGGCCAGATCGGTGTGCTGATCAATTCCCAGCTGAAAAAAGAAGCTAAAGACTCTTCGATTATGAGCCTGATGAACCGGATCGATTACGGCTTTGCCGCCGGCGTGGAGCTGCAGCCGGTAAAGCGCCTCCTTATCGGTGCCCGGTACAATCTCGGGCTGGGCAAACTGTACAAGCGCTACGAGCAGCAGGCCACCAATCCTTATCCTTTACCCTTCAACCCCGAAACCACGAACCTGAAGAATGGTGTGGTGCAGCTGTTTGTAGGACTTCATTTTTAGTGAATGGGTCAATGGGTGAATGGGTGAATACTTAGGTGAATGGGAGGGGGGTGAATGTGCAGATGTGCAGATGTGCAGATGTGTAGAATTGGGAATTGGGAATTGGGAATTGGGAATTGATTTTTTAGGCTACTGAAGTTACAACATATCCTCCGCGTCTTTGCGGCTCTTAGTGCCTTTGCGTGAAACAACTCCTTTTCTCCTTAGCCCTGCAAGAAACCCTTCATCCGGCAATCCAGCCACAAACCACAACCCCTAAACTATAAACCACAAACCGCCTTACTGATTTCTTCCCATTCTTCTTCCAGCGAAACAGCCGGGCGCCTGCGTCCGGCTTTGCTGTACCAGTAATCGGCATTCCCCGTATCGCCTTCCTTGCGGTGCAGGTAGGCGTGGATCCACGAAGCCGTGCGATCCGGCAGGTCCTGGATGAGCTCGTGGGCTTCTCCCCAATGGCCGAGGGCATCCTGCCAGAGGGCCTGCTGGTAGGGAGATAGCCCGGCCGGCATGTCAGCCGTCGTGATGCTGCTGCGAAAAGTGACAAAGTCCATGACCAAATGTAAGCGCTTGCCGGCAAAAACCGGCGCCAGTCTTTACTTCTGAAGGGTCTGTACGCCCTGAACCGGCTGGCTATTGAGTCCGTTGATCCGGAAATCCGTGATCTCGGTGATCTGGCCGCAGCACCGGGTATTATAGGACCGGGAACTGATGGCAAAGGTGTCCACATCACCGTTGGGCAGCCTCAGGTAAGCCGTTGCAGGCACCGGTCGGAAGGATACAAAAAGGGCACTGTCCATGCCCGGCACATAGGGCTTCTCGGCCCGCTGCGGGTAGTAGGTGGTATCGCCGTTGGCTACCGAATAGAACTTCAGTTCCTCCGGCCGGTACAGGCGGCTGTTGCCGAACAGCAGGTCCTGTCCGCCCGTAGCGCTGACGAGGCGGAAAAACCGGTAATCCGTGCTGGCCAGGCAGTCCAGGTTCCGGCACGGATCACAGGCTATGAGGGAAAGCGCCAGCAGGGCAAAAGGCAGAATCGTTTTCTTCATAAGGAAATGACCACAGAGGTATGGGGATCGTTGCACCGGTGCGGTGCGCCGCTGCGGATGGGCTTCCGAAAAGGTCTGAGGGAAAACCTTTGCGCCTTTGCGGGACTCCGCGTCTTTGCGTTCAACCACTACCGGAGGCGGCCAGCCGAACAAAGAATGTCCAGGTAAGCACAGAAGTAAGGTTCAGCAGCAGTCCTCCTTACTCGCAGGGGGCCAGCGGCTCATCGCCGTTCATGATGTTCTCCATGTTGCGGTCGTTGGAGATCCTGCCCGTTTCTTCCAGCATCCGCATGTCTTTGGCATCTTTCAGGAATTCTGAGGCGAAGATGAAGTCGTTCAGGCGCTCGTTCTTGGAGAAGATGATGTCCTTGCTGTTGCCTTCCCACTCCTTGCTGCCCTGGTACATATACACGATGTGGTCGCCGATCTCCATCACGCTGTTCATGTCGTGCGTGTTGATTACGGTGGTAATGTTGTATTCCACGGTGATCTCGCGGATCAGCTGGTCGATCAGCCCGGAGGTTTGTGGATCGAGCCCGGAGTTGGGTTCATCCACGAACAGGTATTTCGGGTTCAGCACGATGGCCCGGGCAATGCCCACACGCTTCATCATGCCCCCGGAAAGCTCGGCCGGGAATTTCTTGTTGGCGCCTTTCAGGTTAACCCGTTCCAGCACCTCATTGACCCGGTCCAGCTTCTTCTTTACGTTCCAGTCGGTGAACATGTTCAGGGGGAAAATAATATTCTCCTCCACGGTCATGGAGGAAAACAGGGCAGAGCCCTGGAACAGCATCCCGATCTCCTTGCGCACTTCTTTTTTCTCGTCGCCGCTCATGGCCGTGAAGTTGTGGTGGCCATAGATGATGGAGCCGCTGTCGGGCTGGAAAAGACCCACCATGCACTTCATCAGGACGGTCTTGCCGCTGCCCGAAGTGCCGATGATCAGGTTGCATTGCCCGGAATGCATCGTGGCGTTTACGCCGTTGAGTACTGTTTTCCCGTTAAAGCTTTTTCGGAGGTCTTTGATTTCAATCATAATGGCTTCGCGCTTTGGGCTTCGGGAGCGCCGTGCCCGGCCCTCCGTATACCCTGTACTGAATTCTTTCTAATGATACCGATTCCGTGCCGGAATTACCAAACTCACCCTCGGCGCACAGACAGCCGCCGGCTTCCGTTCCTACAGCAGGATGGCGGAGAGCACGTAATCGGCTCCCAGGATGGCCACGCAGGTAACCACCACCGCCTTCGTGCTGGCCCGCCCGATTTCGAGGGCACCCCCGCTTACGTTATACCCGAAATAGGCCGGGATGCTGGAAATGATGAATGCAAACGTATAGGCCTTGGCCAGTCCGAAGAATACGTTGTAGGGAAGGAAGCCGGTCAGCAGGCCTTTGTCGTAGATGTCGCCCGAAACGATCCCTGCCGCGGTACTGGCGATCCGGCCGCCGAGGATGCCCAGCACCATGGAGATGGCCACCAGCATCGGGATGACCACCAGCGAGGCCACGATCTTCGGGGCAATGAGGTAGGCTTTTGTATTGATGCCCATAATCTCCAGGGCATCGATCTGTTCGGATACGCGCATGTTGCCCAGCTCGCCGGCGATCTTGGAGCCCACCACACCGGCCAGTACAATGGAAACAAGGGTGGGAGAGAATTCGAGGATCACCGTATCGCGTACGATCTGCGAAACCGTTTCCAGCGGGATCAGCGGGTTGGTCAGCTGGTAGGAGGTCTGCACCGCCGATACCGCACCCATGAACACCGAGATGATCACCACGATGCCAAGGGAGCCGATCCCGATTTCCGAGCATTGGTGCATAAATTCCTTCCAGTACATTTTCCCGTTCTCCGGCCGGGTGAACATGCCTTTAATCATCAGGAAGAACTTGCCCAGTTCAGTAAGAAAACCCATATCAGATATTTGTGAATTGTTTGTTTGACCGTTTCAGGCGTTTCCACCAGGGTGAGCGGCGCACCATTTCCTCGGTGGCCGCCTGGCTTTTGAGCTGCGCATCCACTACGGCAATGGTGGCCATGTTCACAATATTGCGTACCGAAGAGCCCAGCTGCAGCACGTGTACCGGCTTCTTCAGTCCTAACAAAATCGGGCCAATGGCATCGGCGGTGCCCAGTTCCTTCAGCAGGTTGTAGGCAATGTTGCCGGAAGCCAGGTTCGGGAAAATAAGCGTGTTCACGTCCTTGTCCACCAGCTCGCTGAACGGGTAGTTTTCCTTCAGCAGCTCGTTGTTCAGGGCGGTGCTGGCCTGCATTTCGCCGTCCACGATGAGGTTGGGCATGCGCTGTTTCACCAGGGCGCGGGCCTGGGCCACGAGCTTCGCCTCGGGCGAGTTGCTCGAGCCGAAGTTCGAATAGGAAAGCATGGCGATCCGGGGCTGGATGTTGAAATGCCGCACCTCGCGGGCCGCCAGCAGCGTGATCTCGGCCAGCTCTTCGGCCGTGGGATGGAAGTTCACCGTGGTATCGGCCAGGAACAGGGGCCCCTTTTTCGTCAGCATGAGGTACATGCCGGCGATCTTCTTCACGCCCTCCTCGGTGCCGATCACCCGCAGGGCGGGCCGGATCGTATCGGGATAGTTCTTGGTGAGGCCGGAGATCATCGCATCGGCATCGCCGGTTTCCACCATCATGCAGCCGAAGTAGTTCCGGTCGCGCATGATCTTTTTCGCCTCGT
>DATAGL010000341.1:0-3425 GCA_036263755.1 Chitinophagaceae bacterium
GGCGTCATAACAAATTTATTGCTGGAAGAACTGGAAGCCAAAGGGTACTGTTTCCAGAACGTTGTAGCGTTGCAAGACCAAAACGACCCACTTCCCTTGGAGGCCATCCGGACTATTTTAAAATGGTTACCCCATGTTTATGACGAACATCTGGGAACAGGAGACTGCCTGCTGCGCTCCCTTTACAGTGCGGGCGAGCAATATGATCCTTCCGTGCTGATCGATTTATTTGAAAACAGTGATCATAATGAAACAGTTAAAAGTTGCATTGGACGTGTCCTTTCCCTTACGCCTACCGGGAATATTTCCGGGTGGTTGAAATACCAGCTTTCCCATAAGCCCCATTCTTTCGGCAGAGCGGGATTACTGGATGGAATCGTGCCAAAGGGTGATTTTCAATCAAAAGAAGAGTTGAAACAATTTCTGATAGCCATTTTTGATAAATACGCCTATTATGAAGCCTTTCAGAGGTTATTTCAAAAATATGGCGATCCGGAAGACATTCCTTTCCTGGTACTGAAAAGCCAGCAACTCGAAAATAAACGTACCGCCCGGGAAATCCGAAAAGTTGCCGACAAAATCAGTACGCGAAAAAGAGCAGCCCGATTCCCTCAACGCAATAACATACAACGCTAAGCGGATCCTGTTCCGGCGGGAGTGTAAATGCCCTATAACCGAATGGAGGTGCATAATCCAAGACACAACTGCGGATATAAGATCCAACCGCAAACAGGCAAACGAGCAAACAGCAGCAGAAACTTCCCTCCATTCCGCCGGCACCGCCCGATCTTAAACCCACTGACTCGTGAACAGGTAAACTTGTGAACTCCTGCGTAACTTGCAAGAGATTAACGATTGCGGAACATGAAAAAACTACAGAACTACGTTTCCGGACGCTGGATCACCGGCGACGGCGACGGCCAGCTCCTGATTGATGCCGTCACGGGGGACCCGATCTTTGCCGCCACGACGAAGGGACTGGATTTTGCGGAGGCCGTGCGCTACGGCCGCGAAGTGGGCAACCCCGCCCTGCGGCGCCTCACCTTCCACGAACGGGGCCGCATGCTGAAGGCCCTGGCCCTGCACCTGATGGCCGTCAAAGAAAAGTTCTACCAGCTCTCCTACCATTCCGGCGCCACGCGCGCCGATTCCTGGATCGATATTGAAGGCGGGATCGGCAACCTGTTTGCCAACGCCTCGCTGCGCCGCAAGTTCCCCGACCTGCCCTACTGCACCGACGGCGAGCCCGTGGGCCTGTCCAAGGGCGGCACCTTCATGGGGCACCACCTGCTGGTGCCGAAGGAAGGCGTGGCCGTGCACATCAACGCGTATAACTTTCCCATCTGGGGCATGCTGGAGAAATGCGCGGTGAACTGGCTCGCCGGCGTGCCGGCCATCGTAAAGCCGGCTTCCGTAACAGCCTACCTTACCGAAGCCGTGGTGCAGGAGATCATTGCCTCCGGCATCCTGCCCCAGGGCGCCCTGCAGCTGCTTTGCGGCTCGGCCGGCGACCTGTTGGAGCATGTGACGGCGCAGGACGTAGTTACCTTCACGGGCTCCAAGGCCACCGGCCTCATGCTCAAGGGCAACCGCCGCATCCTGGAGGAAAGCGTGCCGTTCAATATGGAAGCCGATTCGCTCAACTGCATCGTGCTGGGCCGGGACGTGACGCCTGACATGCCCGAATGGGACCTTTTCATCAAAGAGGTCCGGAAAGAAATGACCGTCAAGGCCGGCCAGAAATGCACGGCCATCCGCCGCATCTTCGTTCCGGAGGACAAGCTCGAAGACGTGGCCAAAGCCCTGGGGCAGTCGCTGGCCCAGACCCTCATCGGCAACCCGCACAACGACAAGGTGCGCATGGGCGCCCTGGCCTCTACCGGCCAGCGCGACGAGGTGCGCCACAACGTGCAGAAACTCCTGGCCTCCTCCCGGATCGCCTACGGTTCGCTGGACAGCGTGGAAGTACTGGAGGCCGACGCCCGGAAAGGCGCCTTCCTCTCGCCGCTCCTGCTGCTCAACGAGCAGCCCCTGCGCAGCGAAGACGTGCACGAGATCGAATGCTTCGGGCCCGTCAGTACGCTCATGCCGTACCGCGACCTGCCGGAAGCCGTGCTGCTGGCCAAAAGGGGCAAAGGCTCGCTCTGCTGCTCGGTGGTTACCGCTGATGACCGCCTGGCCACCGAATTCGTCATCGGTGCGGCCACGCACCACGGGCGCATCCTCGTGCTCAACCGCGATTGCGCCAAGGAAAGCACGGGCCACGGCTCGCCGCTGCCCCTGCTGGTGCACGGCGGACCCGGGCGCGCCGGCGGAGGCGAGGAAATGGGCGGCGTCCGCGGCGTAAAGCATTACATGCAGCGGGTAGCCGTGCAGGGTTCACCCACCACCATTACCGCCCTCACCGGCAGCTACCAGCCGAAGGGTAAAACGGTGGAAGACGAGAAGCACCCGTTCCGCAAATACTTCGAAGAACTGCAGGTGGGCGATGCCCTGACCACGCACAAGCGCACTGTGACCGAAGCCGATATCGTGAACTTCGCCAACGTCAGCTGGGACCATTTTTACGCCCACACCGATCATACTTCGCTGGAAGGCACCCTTTTTGAAAAGCCGGTGGCCCACGGTTACTTCATCCTCAGCGCGGCTGCCGGCCTGTTCGTGGATGCGAAGAAAGGCCCCGTGCTGCTGAACTACGGCCTCGAGGAATGCCGCTTCCTCAAGCCGGTATACGCCGGCTCCACCATCGGGGTGCAGCTCACCGTAAAAGAGAAACTGCCCCAGGACCCGCGCGACGAGAACGACATTCCCAAAGGCATCGTGAAATGGCTGGTGGAGGTGTTCGATGAAACCGGCGAGCATGTGGCGATCGCGACGATCCTGACGATGGTGCGGAAGAAGGGGATTGAATGATTAATGGTTTCGCGCAGAGCTAAGGAGAAAAGGAGAGATTATTCTTCTGGCTGGCCGTGGTTTATACCTCGGAATTGCTGCCTGTCTTTCGTAGCTCTGTGAAAAAATGCAATACGAGGAACTGACCAGCCTTATTCTTCAAAAAGCGATAGCCATCCATAATGAATTGGGGCCAGGATTGTACGAATCCATTTATGAGGAAATCCTTTGCTTCGAACTAAGAACCTGTGGCCGGCAGGTACAGCAGCAGGCTCCTATTCCCGTGATCTATAAAGGGATTCAAATGGCAGTTGGATTCCGGGCCGACCTGGTTGTCGACCACAAAATAGTGGTGGAAATAAAATCCATTGATCAGGTGGCTCCGGTGCACAAAAAGCAGGTACTGACGTACCTCCGGCTGACTGGTATTAAAATTGGATTACTGATTAACTTTAATGAAGAGTTACTGAAAAACGGAGTTACGCGGCTGGTAGACAATTTTGTCCAATAGCTCCTTTTCTCCTTAGCTCTGC
>DATAGL010000342.1:0-5196 GCA_036263755.1 Chitinophagaceae bacterium
ATGAAGGCATCGATCACATTGCTGGTGCGCATATCGAGCAGGTCGCCTTCGGCAATGACGAGGTTGGCCTCCTTCCCTACCTCGATGCTGCCGGTGCGGTCGGCCACGCCCAGGATGCGGGCGGCATTGAGGGTGATGGCCTGGAGTGCCTGTTCGCGCGTCAGTCCGTAAGCGGCGGCCGTACCGGCATTGTAGGCGAGGTTCCGGCCGCGGGTCTGGCCGTCTTCGTCGTTGATGGTAAAGAGCACGCCGGCCTTCTGCAGGATGGCGGGCGTTTTATAGGGCTGGTCCACATCGTCATCGGGCATGGTGGGCAGGGCATGCGGCTGGCTGAGAATGACCGACACATTGTGCTGCTTCAGCAGTTCGGGGATCTGCCAGCTTTCGCTGCCGCCCACGATCACCAGGTCGAAACCAAACTCCGTTACAAAGTCCAGCGCCACCAGCATCTGCTTCACCGTGTTGGCGTGTACGTACAGCTTTTGCTTTTTATCGAACAGCCCTTTGACCGAAGCAAATTTCAGGTTCGTCGGGGCCCCTGCCGGGCCGCTGTTGTAGGCTTTGGCTTCGCGGAAAAACTGTTTCAGCGCATCGATTTTTTCCAGGCCTTCCTTTACCGGGTCGGCAGCCGGCGCCGTTCCGCCGAAGCGGGGCCGGGCCAGCAGCGAAGGCATGTACAGGTGCAGACCGGCATCGGTTTTTACCGCCGCATCTTCCCAGTTCCAGGCATCAAGCTGCACCACCGAGGAGGAGCCGGCCAGCAGGGTACCCTGGGGTACGATGTTGGCCATGAGGATGCCGCTGGAGCGGAGGGTGTTGATGATCTTCGAATCGGTATTGTACGCCACGATGGAACGCACATTCGGGTTCATGTCGCCGATCTCCTGCACGTCGTTGGAAGCCCTTACGGAGCCGATCTCCACCAGGCCCAGGTTGCTGGCCGACAGGATGAGGCCCGGGTACACCTGCTTTCCCTGGGCGTTCACTACGGTTGCGCCGGCCGGCACGGCCACGCTGGTTCCCACGGCTGCGATCTTCCCGTCGGTCACCACGATCGTGGCATTGTTCAGCACCTGCCCGTTGCCCACATGCACCGTGGCGTTGGTAATGGCCGTGGTGCCTTTGTGCGGGGGGGTGGGGAGGACGTTGTCCTGCGCGGTAGCGCAGAGCATGAGGGTAAGTGAGAGGATGTTGAATAGTATCTTTTTCATTGTTGTGTACTGTTTTGTTGGTTTGCCTGTTTTCCTGTTTGCTTGTTTGCTGTTGTTTTACCCGAAAGCTCTTGCCTGTTTTTATATTTCCAACCTTTCATTTCAGCTTGTTCCAGGTAGTTAATAAGTTTTTGCAGGTAGATCAACGTTTCAGAGGACAAATCATACAGCTTCTGAAATTCCGATTTTAATATACAATAGCGGTCAATTGACCGGTAAAGCTGGGACCTGAATTCTCCACAGGAACCTTTAGCAATGTAGAGAAATTGTAAAAACTCCCGATTACCGCCTCTTTCAAATCCTTCGGCAATATTATCCATCATGGAACCCGCAGAACGCTCAATCTGCAGGAGCAAGTTGCGGTGCTTTGTAAAACGTCCCTGATCAATTAAACTGCTTAAAATCTGATTTATCTGTCTTGCTTTTTGCCATGCTTTGATGTCCTGAAAATGCATGAATGTGGCCATTCCCGAAGCTAACAAGCAAACCTGCGAACCTGCAAACATGAAAACTCAAAATTCCCTGTTTTTATTCTTCCCCATCCACTGCGAGTACCCCATGACTATGCGCATGGTCCGTGCAGTTCAGAAGGGTCTGGTAGCTGGGTACGGCCGGCTGCACGGGGGCGCCGCTGCGCTTTTCGCCCACGAGCTTGCGCACGAGGCGGACGCGCTCGGCATCCACCAGCGATTGCAGTTGGGCATCGCGCTCCCGGTCGAAGTACACGGTGCCGTCCACGATGGTGTAGAGGGCACGGGCGTAGATACTCAGCGGGTGATCGCTCCACAGCACCACGTCACCGTCCTTGCCGGGCTTCAGGCTGCCTACTTTGTCCTCCACGTGCAGCATGCGCGCGGCGTTCAGGGTCACCATCTTCAGGGCGTCTTCCTCGCTCACCCCTCCGTACTTCACGATCTTGCCGGCTTCCTGGTTCAGGCGGCGGGCCATTTCCGCGTCGTCGGAATTGATGGCCACGTTCAGTCCCACCTTGTGCATGATGGCGGCGTTGTAGGGTATGGCATCCTGCACTTCCACCTTGTACGCCCACCAGTCAGAGAACGTGGAGGCGTTGGCGCCGTGCGCCTTCATCTTATCGGCCACCTTGTAGCCTTCCAGGATGTGTGTGAGCGTATTGATCTTATAGCCCATCTGCTCGGCCACGCGCAGGGCGCCGGTGATCTCGCTTTGGATATAGGAATGGCAGGTAATGTGCCGCTTGTTGTTCAGGATCTCCACCAGGGCTTCGAGCTCCAGGTCGCGGCGCGGGGCCACGGCGCCCTTTTTGTTCCGGCTGGCTTCGTACTCTTTCCAGGCCCTTTCATAGTCGCGGGCCCGGGTGAAGGCATCTACCAGTACCTGCTCCACGCCCATGCGGGTGTCGGGGTAGCGGTTGTTGTTTGAGGAGTTGCCGATGGCGGCCGGCGACTTCTTCACGTTCTCGCCCAGGGCAAACTTGATCTGCCCCGGCCAGTTGCGGAACTTCAGGCCTTCGTCGTTGGCGCCCCAGCGCAGCTTGATCAGCTGGGTTTGTCCGCCGATGGTGTTGGCCGATCCGTGCAGGATGTGCGAGGTGGTCACCCCGCCGGAAAGCTGGCGGTAGATGTTTACGTCGTCGGGATTGAGGTTGTCGGCGATGCGCACTTCGGAGGTCACGCTCTGCCCGCCTTCGTTGATGGAGGCGGCCGCAATGTGCGAGTGCTCGTCGATGATGCCGGGTGTTACGTGCTTGCCGGTGCCGTCGATCACGCGGGCACCCTCGGCCGAAAGGTTTTTGCCTACGGCCGCGATCTTTCCGTTGCGGATCAGCACATCGCTGTTGGGCAGTACCCCTTCCTTTTCATTCGTCCATACGGTGGCATTGCGGATAAGGATCGTTTCGGCTTTCGGGGCCTGGCCGTCTTCCCAGCCAAAGGGCAGGAAGGGATAGGTGACTTTGCCCAAAGGGCCGGCCGGTTTCCGCGGCTTCGTGCTGTCGGCTTTTGCGGCGGCGGCTTCGGCCAGGGAAGCGGTCCAGGAAAAGCGGTTGCCGGAACTGTCTTCACCGAAGCCGCTCCAGCTGTTGCCGCTGACGATGCCCGAAAGGCGCAGACTCTGTGTGCTGCTCCGCTCCGGTGCTACGTTGATGCGCACCTGGCGGCCGTCGAAATAAAACTTCGAGGTGACGGTGTCCTTGCCGATCAGGCTGGCCGAGGAAGGTGACTGGAAATCGAGCGTATAGTTCACCGGGCCGGAGGGCGTATGCAGCACGATGTTGTATTTGCCCTGACGGTCGGCCCAGCTGTCGTCCTTTACGTTGAAGCGCTGGCCCTGGATCCAGTTCTGGTGGATGACGGTGCGCTCATTAAAGACCGGACCGGAGGTAATGGTGAAGTTCGCCCATTTGCCCGGCTCCAGTGAACCCACCTGCTGGTAGATGCCCAGTACGGTGGCCGGGGTGCGGGTCAGGGCCTCGAGGGCCGCTTTTTCGGAAAGACCATGCTGTATGGCCGTGCGGAGCTGGGTCAGGAACTGCTTCGGGTCGCGCAGGTCGGCGGTGGTGAGGCAGAAAGGGATGCCGGCCTTTTCCAGCGCGGCGGGGTTGGTGGGCGCCAGTTCCCAGTGCTTCATATCCGACAGCGAAACAAAGCGGGCGTCGGTCGGGTCTTCGACATCCTGTGCCTGCGGGAAATTAAGCGACAGGATAAAGGTGGCGCCGGTGCCTTTCATTTCCGGAATGCGCTGGTATTCGTTGCCGCCGCCCTTGAGGATGTACTGCACGCCGAATTCGTCGCCGATGCGGTCGGCCCGCAGGTTGTTCCATTTATCGTTGGCCTCGAAGACCTGGGGGAGCGACTGGTTGTCGAGCCAGGCCTGCAGGCTGAGGTTCACCCCTTCGGTGGCCGGGCGGTTGCGGTACCACTGGGCATCGAGGTAGGTCTGGCGCAGCAGGGCGATGTAGCCCATCATCGAGCTCGGGTAGCTTTGTGCGGAGCTGCCTTTGCTGAACGAGTAGTGCGCCGATGCGCGCTCCTTCAGCAGGGTCAGATTCTCCTTGTCGCCCGACAGGGTCACCACCGCACCGGTTCCGCGGGCAATGCCGTCCTTCACGTGGGTCAGCACCGTACCGAAGCCGAGGTCGCGCAGGGTCTTGGCCTTTGCCTCATCGGCCGCAAACACGCGGAAGGCATCCACTTCGCTGCGGATGGCCCCATTCCATCCATAAGCGCCCTTGGTGGCGGAGGTGATCTGCGACCGGCTGAAAAAGTTGAACCCGCCGCCGGGGGGTGCGGCCGGAACGCCATAGTCGGCGTACAGGTCGATGAATGAGGGATAGAGGTATTTGCCCCGGCAATCGACCTCAACGGCTCCGGCCGGCACTTTGCCGCCGGGAGTCACCGAAACGATTTTGCCGTCGCGCACCACTAAAGTGGCATCTTCCACCGTCGTGGCGGCATCGCGGACAACATGGGCATGGGTAAAGGCGTAATGGCCGCTCCGGGGGTCGGCTACCCCGTTCACGGGGAAAGTGGTCTGGGCGCTGAGGATCGCTGCCGAAAGCAGGAACCCGCAGGCCATCAACAGGCGCTGGGCTCTTCTCATGGTATGATGTTTTACTATTACTTTGCAGGACGCTTGCAAAGCGTTAAAAATAAATCATTTTCACATGTCGCTCGCCCCGTACATCGATCATACCGTTTTAAAGCCCACCACTACGATCGCCGACATCGAACAGGTTTGCCGGGAGGCCCGGGAGTTCGGATTTGCAGCGGTTTGCGTGCCTCCCTATTTCGTGGCGGCGGCCCGCGCGCTGCTGGATGAAACACCGGTAAAAGTGGCCACCGTGATCGGCTTTCCCTTCGGGTACAGTCATTACAAGGCCAAACGGCGCGAGGTAAAGGCCGCCATCCGCGCGGGGGCCGATGAAGTGGACATGGTGATCAACCTGGCCGCCCTGCGTGCCGGGGATGAGGACGGGTTGAAAAAAGAGGCGGAAGCCGTTTCGGCG
>DATAGL010000343.1:0-2569 GCA_036263755.1 Chitinophagaceae bacterium
CGGCAGGCGTCGTCCCCGGCAGGAGGAGAGGGCCGCTGCAAGCAGCAGCAGGAAAGACAGCCGGACAATGGTCCGGAATAAAGCAGGGTCCAAGACGGCCGGAAAGGAAGACATGGGCGGTAACTGGGGTTTACACATCTCAGGCCTGAAGTCCGGTTCACCGGTCCCGTGAATGGAGGACTGCCCGGCCTGCCGGTACAAATGTCCGCAATAAATGCACATCCGGAACCCCCTTCTTCCCCGGAATAGACGGGCCGCCAAGAGTAGAAATAAATTATTTTTCCCTTTACTTTGAAATACAAAGTGCTTTTTACTATCTTTGAAGGGTACCGCGATTGCTTTCTTTTTACGGATCTTTTTCAGTACTGTAAATGAAAGGCGGGCGCATCCACAACTTTAAAAAAGCAAGTATGAACGACAAATCAATGGCCATGCAGCAGAAACCCTTGTTCGGCGACCTGATCGGCTGGCTGTTCGGCAGCACCGTGCTGGCCATCGGGGTGGTCAATACCTTTTGGGGCAATGATCCCGGCTTCGGGCTCTTCCTTGTGCTGCTTTCCTTTGTTTATTATCCGCCGGCCCATGCCAGGCTCCGGCAATGGACGGGTTTCTCCATCCCGGTTGTCATTAAATTCCTGCTGGCGGTATTCATCATCTGGGCGGCATTGGGTGTGGGTGAACTCTTTGCGAAGGTCGACCTGATGATGGCGGACCTGTAAGCGGGACCGGCTTCTTTCCCCGTCGCAGGCCGCAAGCGTCTCCTCCTTTCAGAAGGGGGTAACGGGTGCCGGCCGGGACTGTAAAGATTTCTTTGGACGAAGCCCTGCGCCCGGGTTTCCGGGCGGAGCACCCCCTTCCGCATCCGGTCGGACCGGTTGAAGGAAATGCCGGTCTGCCGGTCTTTCCCGAAATTGCGGAAGTCAATTGCCTGCCGGTCCAAATGCAATACTTTTGGGGCAACCCTTGACCCCTGAGCCCATGACCCAAACACAGGCGGTTCCCCTGCCTTTCCTGAACAACGGCAGCGAAATAAGCGCCCTGATCCGCTCAAAAGACTGGAGCCAGCACCCTTTAGGCAGCCCGGACGGCTGGCCGGCCCATCTGCGTATGGCCGTGAGCCTCATGCTTAACTCCCAGTTCCCTATGTTTGTCTGGTGGGGGCCTGAGCTGTATACCCTGTACAATGATGCTTACCGCCCGATCGCAGGGGACAAGCATCCTGCGCTTCTGGGCCAGTCCGGCCGGGAAGGATGGGCGGAAATCTGGCCGGTGCTGAACCCCCTGGTCGAATCCGTTTTCAGGGGCAACTCCACCTGGTCGGCCGACCAGGTGCTGTACATGAACCGGCACGGCTTTGTGGAAGAAACGTACTTCACCTTTTCCTACAGCCCCATCACCGATGATTCAGGATCCGTGATCGGCCTGCACTGTGCCTGTATTGAAACAACCGAGAAGGTGCTGGCGGTCCGCAAGCTCGAGGAGAGCGAACGCAACCTGCGCAATACCATCCTGCAATCGCCTGTGGCCATGTGTATTCTCAAAGGCCCTTCCTACAAGGTGGAGATCGCCAACAGCCGCATGTATGCCCTCTGGGGCAGGGGTGCCGACCAGCTGCTGCACCGCCCCATTTTCGATGGGCTGCCCGAAGCCCGCCACCAGGGCCTTGAGGAGCTGCTGGAGCGCGTGTACCGGAATGGCGAAACCGTTACCGCCCGGGAACGGGCCGTACAGCTGCCGCGGGAGGATTCGGTGGAAACCCTGTACCTGAATTTTGTGTATGAACCTTTTCGCGAAGGTGACGGCTCCGTATCCGGCGTACTCGCCGTGGCTTTCGATGTGACCGAACAGGTGGCTGCCCGCAAAAAGGTGGAGAAAAGCGAGCAGCAGGTCCGGGCCATGGTGGAAAGCGCTCCCTTTCCTATCGGTGTGTTCGTGGGCCGCGACATGCGGATTACTCTGGCGAATCAGTCCCTGATGAATGCCTGGGGAAAAGGAGGCGACGTCATCGGCAAGCGCTATGCCGAAGTGCTGCCGGAACTGGAAGGATCCGGGATTTACGAGCAGCTGGACAAAGTATTCACTACCGGCCGGCCTTACCGCGCCCGGAACCAGCGGGTGGAGCTGCAGGTAGAAGGTGAGTTACGCCCATTCTTTTTCAATTATGATTTTACGCCCCTGTTTGATACCGAAGGCCAGGTGTACGGCGTCATGAATACCGCAGCCGATGTTACGGACCTGAACGAGGCCAAACTAAAAGTGGAGCAAAGCGAACGGAACTTCCGGAGCATGATCCTGCAGGCCCCTGTGGCCATGTGCATCCTGCTCGGCCCCGATCATGTGGTGGATATTGCCAATGAACTGATGATCGGGCTCTGGGGCAAACCACCGGAACAAGTCCTGAACAAACCGATTTTCGAAGGCCTGCCCGACGCCCGGGAACAGGGGCTGGAGGCCCTGCTGGCCGGGGTGTTGCAAACCGGTATCCCGTTCACCGCCAACGAGCGGCCCGTAGAGCTGGTCCGCAACGGGCAGAAAGAAACCGTGTACCAGAATTTCGTGTATGAGCCCT
>DATAGL010000345.1:0-4450 GCA_036263755.1 Chitinophagaceae bacterium
TTGTCAGCCCGGCAACCAATCAGCCTCCTGACGTGGTAAAAAGGTACATTGAACGACAGAAGGGCGTGAACCTGTACATAGACCCAAAGGATCCGGCAACCTACTATTTCGATTTTCCGTACCGGTGACCCGAAGGGCCAGCCAGCGGTATGCGGCCGCAGAAACGGAAAGGAATGGTGGAGCAGGGAGCGGCTCTGTGCACAAAAAATGAAGTCCCGGCCGAAGGAACAGGATATTCCTGGAATGATGGCAGGGCAGCAGGCCTGAATGGCTGCTCCATGAATGACCCCTGAAATGAGATATTTACTTCTTTTCGTTTTTACCCTGATGACGCTTCAGCTCTACGCCCAGCGCATGGTCATTATAACGCCTGAAAAGGCAAGGGTGGAAGTCGCGGTACTGGACGAAGCGGCCAGGAGCGCCCATGTGCAGCAGTTCAGTGGCCGGCAGGAAAATTCCCTGCGCAAGAAATGGACCGCCAGGACTTATGTGCTTTCCAACGGGAACGTTCTGGTTGAATTTTACGACCGGAGCGCGGTTTTATTGAACGATACGGGTGATTTCAGAAAGCTAAACAGGATACGGTTTGTAAAGAACAGGGTTGATTTTTTAAAGAAGAACGTTTCCTATAAGATCGAAATGAGCTATACGGAAGGAAAAGGTATCCTGCAACGGGAAAAGCCCATCAGGCTGGAAAAGCTGAAAAGCGATCTGCCGGGTCATCATGATTTCGAGGTGTATCAATTGAGCACGGGGCAGGTTTTATTCCTGGAGCAGTATCCGAATTTAAAAAGCGCGGCCATTTATCCGGACCTCAAAACGCTTTCCTCCGATGTGTTGTCCATACAACAGCTGGTTTATGGAAATGAAGATGATGAGCACCTGATGAAACGGCTGGCGGCAGGTGATCCCTTGCTGGATTATGAGCCGAATGAACAGCTTCTGTATCCCAAATATGAAAAGGACCTCATTAAAAACCACAGGCTCCGGTTGATAGAGCAGAAGGTATACCTGTTTTTGGAGTCCTTCTATGGCAATCTGTACCGGTCGGAAAACGGTTATTACCTGTGGCTGACCGACTTTAATCAGCTCAACATTGGAAAAACAAGGAAACTAGGGATCGGGAGGGTCAGGATTTATGAGCGCCTGGAGGAGGTAAGAGCAGATCAGCAGAAATATGAAGCATTCAAAAACGGGGGCGGTACTTCGGAACATTTTTACACGAACCTTTCGGACCGGTACGGAAAGGATTTTCCCCGGTTTGTTCCGCAACTGGTGGACAGCCTGCCCTTCCTGCTGAACTTCGACAAGGAACAATTGTCCTTTGACAGCGCCGGTATGGACCTGGTGGATGAGGCGTTGAAGTGGAACAGTACGGACTACGAGCTTTTTAACAACTGGTTTCCCGCTGTACTGGCTTATTACGGGCAATGTTATATGCAGGACCGGCAGGACGGAAAATGGACCATGCTCTGGGAGAAGGAAGATCAGGTGTGGATACCGGAGCTGAGGCTGAAAGACGGCAGAGCCGCCTGGGACTGGCTGAATTTCTATAAAAGTCTGTCGGAAGGACCTGTTCCCATTCGTTGGGCCGGTGACTGGGACGGATACACCAAGCGGATACAGTCAGGCCTGCAGGTGGACAACAGCGACTAAAGAGCAAGGCTGCGCAACCGGCCGGCCGGGATAGATGGAGCCTTTGTTATGCAAAAAAATCAGCTGACCGCCTCAGACGGCGGACATTATCTTTAATTACAAATAAGAAGCAGTGTTGCTGGATGGTATTCAAACGCTGAACGGCCGCAATCCAATACGCTGATTCGTACCGTTAGTCAACGCTACGTTTTAAAAAATCGATATATGGCATCCCGGCACGAAGAATTGATCCGGACAGCATATGCTGCTTTCAACCGAAGAGACATCGATACGGCGCTTTCCACTATGCACCCGGAGGTACAATGGCCCAGGGCGTTTGAAGGGGGCTATGCGGCCGGCCACGACGAGATCAGGGCCTACTGGACAAGACAGTGGACCGAAATCAATCCGGCCGTTGCACCCGAGGACGTAAATGACCGGCCGGACGGAAGGTTGGAGGTGTCCGTTCATCAGACCGTAAAAGACCTGAACGGCAAGCTGCTTTTTGACGGTTACGTAAAGCATATCTATACGTTGCAGGACGGCTTATTGCGGCGAATGGATATCGAGGCCGGGTAGCTGGATTATGCCCTATTTTAGTAACCATTGTTCATTACCGGGACGAACGGAACCGTGCCGGCCTGCACGGCACACGGACCCGTTCCTGCCAGGAGAAATGCTTATGACACCATATAATTTGCAATGGCTTATTGCCCGAATGGAAAGCAGCGATAACATTGAATTTTTGTTTTTCTGGGGGCACACGAATAAACAAAAGGAAGCGGTTGGTAAGTTTATCTTCAGCCAGTGGTATCCGTCTCCTTTTACGGTGGACGGGGTTACGTACAAGACCGCCGAGCACTGGATGATGGCCCATAAGGCGGCCCTGTTCGGCGACGGTGAAATACGGGAAAAGATCATCCGGGCGGAAACGCCCAATGAAGCCAAGGCGCTGGGCCGGCAGGTGAAAGGGTTCATCCCCGGGGTATGGGAGGAAGGCTGCTACCGGATCGTGGTCAGCGGCAATGAGCATAAGTTCTCCCAGCATCCGGTATTCAGGGCCTTCCTGCTGTCCACCGGCGACCAGGTACTGGTGGAGGCCAGTCCGGTGGACCCCGTATGGGGGATCGGACTTCCGCAGGATCACCCCGGTGCCGGGGACCCGAGGAGCTGGAAGGGGCAAAACCTGCTGGGCTTTGCTTTGATGCAGGTACGGGACACCTTGCGGCAGGCCGGATCCTCGGACGAACTGCCGGTAGCCAGCGAACAAGGGTGATGGACGTGCACTATCGGGTTACGGTCGTTTTTTCGCCGTATGGCCGAAAGCAAGGATAGCGTATTTTGCTACTCCAATAAGCTGAAAACATTGTGTTCCGGGATGAGGGAAAGGGCAAGCAGCCGGGATCAGGTGCTCCTGTACAGGGCTCGATCCGGATCTGACCTTACCTGCATGAACCACGCTGCTTAAAAATGGCAGCCCCCGCATAAGCGATTAAATCATCAGCATCATCATGCAAGACGTAAAGGAATTAAACCAGCAGCTGCTGCGGCTTCCGCTGCCGTTTGAAGGCGGCAGGGAGATAGACGGCGTGAGCCTCAACCTTCTGGATCTGGACATCGCCGGTTACGCATCCCGGCGGCCCGTACCGGGCTCGTATTCTGTACAGGACAGGGAAGGCATAAAGGAGGCGCGTAGCGGATTGGAGCTTGTCTGGCCGGCTTTGAATGCAGATGAGCAGCGCTATTTTTTCATTCACCGGGCTATCCTGGATGCGTTGGATAAGCTGATCGGCCCGGGCCAGGAGCATACGGAGGAGCAGTGCAGCTAGCCGGAGGGTCTTTAAAAGAAACAGATTAAAAAAAGCCGGGAAAATCTTCGCCCAATTGGGATCGGTCCGGCCCGTGTTTCATAAAGCAGGACTTCCTGCAGCGATTGTCTTTTGTATGCTGTGATCAGATGTTTATATTGAGCAGCAATGAATCAGATTAAAGCAGTCATTTTTGACCTGGACGGAACCATCGGGGACACGTTGCCGCTTTGCATCCGCGCTTTCCGGCAATCCATTGAACCGCTGGTGGGGCGCCCTGTTTCCGATGCGGAGATCATAGCCACCTTCGGGCCTTCGGAGGAAGGGACTATCGCCGCTTTGGCGCCCGCCCATTATGAAAAAGGGGTTGCCGATTATCTGCAGCACTATGAGGCGTTTCATGACATGTGTCCCTCGCCCTTCGAAGGGATCGAAGAGCTGTTGCGTACGTTGCGGGAAAGAGGCGTACGCATTGCCATGGTGACCGGAAAGGGAAAATACAGCACCGCCCTTTCTTTAAAACAGTTTGGCCTGAAAGATTATTTCGAGATCATCGAAACAGGGGTTCCGGCCGGACCCCGGAAGCCGGAAGGCATTCAGGAGGTACTGGACAGGTTCAGCGATATACCGAAAGAAGAAATCATTTATGTGGGTGATGCGCCCAGCGATATCACCGCCAGCCGGAAGGCAGGCATCCCGGTGGTGGCAGCGGCCTGGGCGGAAACGGCCGAGCCGGAGCAATTGAAAGCACTTCAGCCGGATGCACTCTTCTATTCGTTAGCGGATTTCGCCACCTGGTTAATTGCCAGGATCAGATAGGCCGGATCTTCTTTTCCGGCTACCGCTTCACCTGCCTCACCGCAAGTAAATATGCTTATGTTCGGATGGTTCAAAAAGAAAAAGCAGTATCCTCCTTTCGACCAGTTGCAGGCTTCCGCCCTGAAGGATCAATATTTCCTGAGGTGTGCTGAGTGGGACCTGTTAGCTGAAAACCGTATCTGTGTATT
>DATAGL010000346.1:0-5675 GCA_036263755.1 Chitinophagaceae bacterium
GCTCGGCATCCATGAAGGCACCTCCCGCTCGCAGTATGCACGGGCCAGGGCCCTGCTGATCGAATGGGTCGAAACAAAAAACGGGGAACCTAAAAAGGAAGCGTATGCACGAACAAAATTTTGAAAAACAGGTCCGCGAACGGATGGATGAACTGTCCTTCACGCCTTCGGCGCCTGTTTGGCAAAAGGTGGAAGAAGGAATAAAACCGGAACGTAAACGGCGCCGGGCACTGCTCTGGCTGCCCCTGCTTCTCGTGGGCGCGGGCCTGGGTACCTGGCTGCTCCGGGAGCCGGCCCCTTCCCGGCAGCAGGAAGCGCTTTCCTCCGGCACAACGGCCATCCCGGCCCGTCCGCAGGCTCCCGTTCCGGCAGGTGCCCCCACTCCTGAACCGTCGGGGACCGCCACCGGTGCGCCCGGTTCCGGAACGGCTCCTGAACGATCCGCAGCACCGGCTGCTCCCGGAAAAGAAACCACTACCGCCTCCGAAACTACCGCCCCGGCACCCCGTTTAAAAAATACTCCGGACCCGTCTGCTTCTGCCGCAACGCCGTTTACAGCCCGGACGAACCCGGTCCTCTCCAGGGCGGCCCGTACCGGTTCCGGTCCTTCCGGCCGCCCGGCAGGCAGGGGTGCAAAGCCACAACGCAATCCCGGAACGGTGCCCGGTGAACAGGCAACCGCTACCCGGAAAACAGGGATCAATGATGAAGTGGCGGACATTGTGTTGAACGAAACCCGCGTACCGCCGGTCGCGGCGCCTGAGCTGGAAACCGCAGCACCTTTTACCCCGGTGACCGATTCGGTTGCGCAGGGGCCTGCCCCGGAAGTGATGGCTGCTTTGGATTCGGCAACACAACCGGAGTCCCTCCCGGTTACACCGGAAGCGAAACGGAAAGCCGCACCGAACCGGCGCTGGCAGTTTGCCGTATACGCACAGGCGGGCCACTCCAGCCAGGAACAGGGCCTGCTCAGCCAGCTGGGCGGCGCCAAGTCGGCCGATGACCTGATGGCCTATGCCGACCGTCCCGGCAATATCCCGGGAAACAACTTCTTTGCTGTGCCTCCGCCTTCGCCCGTACGCAGCGGAAAAGCTTTCATTGCCGGGGCCGAAGCCTCCCGGCGTACCGGCCGGCGCAGTGCCCTGAAAGCCGGGTTGCAGTATTCCTTTTTTACATCCCAGATCCGGATCGGTTCCCCCGTGGAGCCCTCTGCCGTAGGTATGCGGCCGGCCGGCATGGCGCTGCTCGATGCCGATAAACGCTACAACAATGCCGCGCTGCCGGGTGCCGCCGATGCACACACCTATATTAACCGCTACCATTACCTCGAACTGCCCCTGGCTTACCGCACGCAACCGCTGAAGCGCTTTCCCCTGGAAGTGGAAGCCGGCGTATCGGTCACCCGGTTCCTGGGCTCCAATGCGCTGCACTATGTTTCGGGCTATTACTACAACGATAACTCCCTGTTCCGCAAAACGGGCTTCAGCTTCAGCTCTGCCCTCCATTACCCTGTCCTGACCTCCAAAGCGGGCACCCTGCTGCTCAGCCCCCGGTTCCAGTACGGGCTCAGCTCCATCCTGCGCGAATCCCGCACCGGCGATCAGCATTTCCTGTTCCTGGGCGCGGGAGTGACATTCCGGAGGTGAATGGGTCAATGGGTGAATGGGTGAATCTGTAAGTGAATGGAGAGAAAGTGAATGTGCAGATGTGCAGATCTGCAAATGTGCGGATTGACAATTGACGATTGACGATTGACGATTGACGATTGACGATTGACGAATTAATTTGGAGCTACTGAAGTTACAATATATCCTTTGCGTCTTTGCGGCTCTTAGCGCCTTTGCGTGCAACCAAAGCTGCACGTAGAAAGCATCTGCCACAAAATATTAATGCCTCCTTACCTCCTTTTCTCCTTAGCTCTGCGCGAAACAATAAATCCTCGCAATCCAACCACAAACCTTAAACTATTCGCCCCGCTTATGAAACCTTAAATTCCGCTGGATGCCTTTCCATTTGGTGCGTTTCAGCGGGCTTTTCCGGAAGATGTTCCGGAAGGCTTCCTCGGTCAGGGCTTCCCACTCGCGGGTGCCCAGGTTCAGGATTTCGGGAATAGGGGTGAAAGCCGGCTCGTTGTGCGGGCGGCTGAAGCGGTTCCAGGGGCATACGTCCTGGCAGGTATCGCAGCCGAACATCCAGTTGCCGAAACGACCTTTCATTTCTTCGGGAATGATTTCCTCTTTCAGCTCAATGGTAAAGTAGGAAATGCACCGGCTGCCGTCCACCACCTTCCCGGGCAGGATGGCCTCGGTGGGGCAGGCGTCGATACAGCGGGTGCAGGTGCCGCAGAAGTCGGCGGCAAAAGGATCGTCGGGCACCAGCTCCAGGTCGGTGATGATGGTGGCGATGAAGAAAAAGGAGCCGCTGCCTTTGTGAATGAGGTTGCCATTGCGGCCGATCCACCCGAGGCCGCTGCGCTGCGCCCAGCTCCGCTCCAGCACCGGCGCCGAATCCACGAAACCCCTGCCTTCAAAATGACCGATCTGCTCCTGCAGGGCGGCAATCAGCCCGTTGAGCGAACCCCGGATCACTTCATGGTAATCCTGGCCCCAGGCGTATTTCGATACCTGCAGGCCTTCTTCCCGGGATTTTTCCGAAGGAAAATAGTTTTTAAGGAAGGTGATCACCGACCGGGCCCCGGGCACCAGGCGGGCCGGGTCTACCCGCAGGTCGAAATGATTTTCCATGTACTGCATCGAGCCGTGCCGTCCCCCGTTCAGCCAGTTTTCGAGGCGGCGGGCATCGTCGTCCAGCCGCACCGCCTGTGCAATACCGCAATAGTCGAACCCGAATGTACGGGCGTATTCCTTTACCAGGGCGGTATGTTGCGCAACAGCAGGCATGCCGGCAAAGGTCCGTCCTTTGCGCCAATCGGCAGCCTATGGAAGTCATAAAAAAAGTCCGATCTTGTCCGGCTTAAACCCCGTTCATGCGCCTGCCCGCATTCCTGATCCTGTTGCTGCTATACGGACGGGGCACTTTTGCCCAGAAGGGATCCCCTTTTACCGTCTTCGGGAAGATCACGGCGGCCGACCTCGGGCGCAGGAACTACCCGGAGGCATCGGGCGCCGTGATCCTGTCGGATATCGGCAGTGCCGAGGTGGTGGGAAACGACCAGGGATGGTTTTCGTACAAATTCCGCCGGCACCTGGTCGTACACCTGCTCGACCCCGGGGCCTTCGGACTCGGTACCGTGGAGCTGATGACCTACCGGAAAGATGGTTTCCAGGACAAGCTTACCCGTCTGCGCGCCGCCACCTACAACCTGCAGAACGGAAAGGTTGTGGTCACCCCGCTGGACCGGGATTCCCGGTTCAGCGAGCAGGTGGAGCCGCACGTAACCCTGCGCACGTTTACGTTCCCGGCCCTGAAGGTGGGTTCCATCATCGAGTATGAATATGAAATGATCCGCGACGACTTCCACCGCATCGAGCCCTGGTATTTCCAGGGCCAGTACCCCCGGCTGTGGAGCGAGTTCCGTTTTTCCTTTCCCGTATTTTTCAATTACCTCATTCAGCCCCAGACCTATATCCCTTTCCTGGTAAACCGGATGGAACATGAGCGCCGTTATTTTACCGTGATGGCCTCTCCCTTCAGCAAGCCCGCCAGCCTGCGCTCCGAGGTGGTGCAGTATACCTGGGCGGTAAAGGACATGCCGGGCTGGAAAGAAGAGCCCTACCTCACTACGCTGGAGAATCACGTGGCCAAGATCGAATGCCAGCTGACGGAATACCGGGAACCGTTGCCCGGCCGGCAGATTGTAAAGGATTGGCCGTCCACGGCGGCCGCCCTGCTGGAGCAGGCCGACTTCGGCGCTGCGTTGGCCCGTCCGAATCCCTGGCTCCGGGAAGTGGTAAGAAGGGCGGTTGCCGGTACGGACAGCCTGGCCCGCGCCCGCGCACTTTATGCCTGGATCCGTGACAGTATCCGCTGTACGGGTGTTCCTTCCCTTTACCTCAGCCAGCCCCTGCGCACAACCCTGGACGAGCGCCGGGGCAATGTATGCGATATGAATTTGCTGCTGACGGCCGCCCTGCGGCAGGCGGGCTTCCGTGCCGATCCGGTCATCCTCAGTACGCGGAACGGGGGCTATGTATCGGACAGCCTGCCCCTGCTGCACCGGTACAACTATGTGGCCTGCCGGCTGTTGGCAGAAGGTCAGAGCTACCTGCTCGATGCCAGCCGCCCCCAGCTCGCGTTCGGGTTCCTCCCGCCGGAAGCTTATAACGGGCCGGCCCGGCTCATTGCCCCGGCGCCCGATTCCCTCCTGCTGTATCCCGACTCGCTGCACGAACGATCGGTGACCGATATCCAGGTAACCGTCGGCCTCGGCGGCCTGCGGGCGGAAGTGCAGCAGCATCCCGGTTTCTATGGTTCGCTGGCTGTACGGGAAGGGGTAGCCGAACGGGGCATGCCGGCCGTACTGGCAGAGGAAGTTGCCCGCTTCGACGCACGTCCCCGCCTGGCGGAAGGCAAGGTAGTGCTGCCGACCGAACCCGAAGAACCCGTCACCCTCCGGTACACCCTGCAGTTGCCGGATAGCGATTCATCCCGGCTGTATGTATGGCCCTTGTTTACCGAGCGTTTCCGTCAGAATCCTTTTGCCGCAGCATCCCGCCAATACCCCGTGGAACTGCCCTACACGGTCGACAAAACGGTATTGACTTCCTTCGAGGTACCGGCGGGTTATACGGTCGAATCGCTGCCCCGGCCCCTGACCCTGCGCCTGAACGATCGGGGCGAAGGGCTTTTTGAGTTTTATATTGAGCAAGAAGAAGGGATCATCCGGGTACGCAGCCGGCTGCGCCTGTCCCGGGCTTATTTCCTGCCGGAAGAATACGAAGGGCTGCGTCGCTTTTTCAGCCGGGTGGCTGAGCAGCACGCAACCCCGATCGTATTAAAAAAACAGTAAGCAACTCGGGTTGAATACACTGCTGTAGCTTCCGGTACAAGGGATATCCTTTCAAGGTGGCCGCTTCCAATAGCCTCTGGCCGTTCCAGGTGCTGGATCCGGAATTTGTAACCCTGCACTTCGGCAGCGAAGGGGTAAAGGAAAGGGGCCGGGGACACTGGTACGCGGAGCCCGTCTATCATGTGGGGGATACGATCCGGTATGCGAACAGGGCCTTCCAGATCAAACGGGTTTCACCCCACCTGCGCTTCCTGAAAATCAGACCATTGCGGAACCAAGCCCGGTAAAGATTCAACTGACCGGCAGGCACCTGCTCAAGGTTTTTTGTCCTGACCGGATGCCCCGATTTCGTTGCCGCAATCTGCCCGTACTTTGCCGTGATTGCACCTCAAGAGGACAGCACAGGGGCTGTATGTTTGCCGGTACAATGCACACCCTGAAATCCCTTTTGCAGGCCGAAACACGGGAGGAGCTGAAAGCCCGGATCTGGACGCTGGAACCGCGCAGCCCTGCGCAATGGGGGCGCATGTCCTGTCCGCAGATGGTGCGCCACTGCATCCTGTTCGACGAACTGATGCTGGGACGAAAGCCGGGCCGGCAAACCCTCGTGGGCCGGATCTTCGGAAAAGTCGTGCTCAGGGGGATGCTGCGGGACGAGCGGCCGCTGCAGCGTAACCTGCCTACAGCTCCCGGATTTGTCGTGGAA
>DATAGL010000347.1:0-6043 GCA_036263755.1 Chitinophagaceae bacterium
CCACGGTACCAAAGCGTCGCCCGCCGGGTTCATACCGGTTGGCGGCTACCACGGGCGAAGCTTCCGTCATACCATAGCCTTCCATGATCACGATGCCTGCTGCTGAAAATACGCGGAGCAATTTAACGGGACAGGGTGCCGCTCCGGTAATGATGGCTTTTACCTGTCCGCCCAGGGCGGCACGCCACTGACGGTACACGAGCCGGTCCACCAGTGCCAGCTGCAGCTTTACGGTTAGCGAAGGGCTGGCGTGCGGATCGTATGCCTCGGCCAGGCGGATCGATAAGTCAAACAATTTCTTTTTCCAGCCGGTGAGCTTGCCTCCTTTCAGCTGGATCGCTTCGTACACTTTTTCCAGGAGCCGGGGCACGGTGGTAAACATGACCGGTGCGACCCGTTTTATGTCTTGGCCGATGGTGGCCATACCCGTAAAATGGATCTGCTGACCGGCATACAGGTAGAGATAGTTGGCGGCCCGCTCAAACGCATGGCTGAGGGGAAGAAAGCTCAGCACCGGGGAGCCGGGTTTTAATACGGCCGGCAGGAGCTGATAGCAGCTCATGATGTTGTGAAGGATATTGCTGTGCGAGAGCATCACACCTTTGGGGGTGCCGGTGGTACCGGAAGTGTAGACAATGGTAGCCAGGTCGGTCCCGGTAATGCGCTGGTTGCTTTCTTCCAGCAGCGCAGCCTCCCCAGCGCCGGCTTCCACCAACAGCTCCTTCCAGGAACGGGCGCCCGGCAGGGGAAGGAATGAAAAAATATCCTTCAGTTGCGGTAGTACCCCGCGCCGGTCCCGGATCAGCCGGAAGAGGTCGGCCTCGTCGGTGAATACATACTGCACCGATGCATGCTCCAGGATATAGAGCAGTTCGTCTTCATGCAGCGTCGGGTACACGGGCACCACCACCCCTCCGGCCCGCTGCACGGCCAGGTCGGTAATGATCCATTCCGGCCGGTTGCGGCTGATGATGGCCACCTTCGATCTTCCTTCTGCCGTGCCGTCGCCATAGGAAAGCCCGGCCCGAAGCAAACCGGCTGCCAGCTGCCGGACAAGGGTCATCACTTCGTCGGTACTGTAGGAGCGCCACGCTCCCTCCTCCTCCACCAGCAGGCAGGCCTTCTGGGGAAATAAGGAGCGCTGCCGGGAAAGCAGGTCAAAGATGCGGGTGGGGATAGGAGTTGCCATGCTGAAAGTTTGCTCTTTATGTGGTTGACAAGTTCGCAAGTTTACGGGTTTACGGGTTTACAGGATCCTGGTAAAAGCAGGATGGGTTCAACCATAATGGATAACTGTATTTTCTCATTACTACCTGCGAACCGGTTCCGCAAAACTTATGAACTTGTAAACTTGTGAACCTGTAAACTTACAAACTTCCCAACGCTTCAACCTTAAACAGCACACGCCCCTTCCTCCAACGGAAAAAGGGCAACCGAAACATTGTTTCCGATTGCCCTTTGCCGGCTTATGAATCAAGGGCAGCGCTGCCTTTGTTTCGGTTATACGGCCGGAGTCTGGTTGGTACCGTCGTGGCCTTCCAGTTTCACCAGCTTGTTGTACAAGCCCATGATCAGGATCGGGGCGGCCCACTGTCCCACAAAGAGGCTCATCTTGCGAACATTCGTAAACTGCATGACACCGGCGGCGGCAAGAGCGCCCAGGCCTACCCAAAGAAAAATATCAGAGGGAAGCTTGGCGGTGTGCTTTTCAATTCCACGTGCTACAGGGCCTTCCTTGTGTGCTACATTGTAATTCGTTGCCATAATAGATCCTCCTTTTTTTTACATTGGGTTTCAACTTTCTTGCCAAGAACGCTTTGGCCAGGGATAAAGCATTGCTTCCGTTCCGTTCACCGTTCTACCGGGCAGGCTCAGCGGCAAAAGCCGCAAACAAAGGCCGGGACTGCATTCCGGCAGCCGGAGGGGCTCATTTTTGTAGCTCATACGGCAGTTATTGACGGATAGCCATGCAGGTTACGGAATGACGGGTTCAAAAGTCTGCGGGAACATAATGGTCTCAGAATGGCGATTTTTTTCGACAACAAAGGAGCTGATCCTGGCACGGGATTTTTTAGTCCGGCCTATTCCTGCCCGATCGCCCGCAGGTAACGGCACACGGAAGCCTGTACCGCCCTGTCAGCCCCTTGCCGGATGTACCGGCCGAAAGCGCCGTACAGGGCCTCATAAGAAAGACCCGAGACCGATTCGCCTACAGTACGGACGGCCGGTGCCGGAAGCGGGATCATGTTGGGATAGGAATACATAAAGGAAACGGTTTGCTCATTGGGCGCTACCTGGATGGTGTCGCCGCCGAACAGGGTGCCGGCGCCGCGGGGATCGTACAGGACGGAAGCCCCGGGAAAATGACCGCCGCACCGGATCACCTGCAGCCCCTCCCAGAGCGGCAGGCGGTCGCCTTCCCAGAGCTGTACCGCAGGACCCATACGGCCCAGCCAGTCGCTGTCCAGCGCCTGTATGTAAACGGGAATGTTACCGAAGGCCGCGCTCCATTCCAGGATGGTGGACAGGTAATGCGGGTGGGAAAGGGCAATGGCCCGGAGTCCGCCCAAGCCGTCGATCAGTTCTTTGGTGGACCGGTCGAACAGGGAGATGCAATCCCATAGCAGGTTGCCGGCTGCTGTCCGCACCAGGTGCGCGCGCTGGCCGATGGCAAAGGCCGGCGTGGTATAGACGGCCCATACTTCCGGCGTGATCCGTTCCAGGATATTGCGGTGCTTTTCCGCGAGCTCGGGCAGGCTGGTCCAGCGCTGACCGCCCGGACCGATATACTGCCGGTCATCGGCGCAGATCGGGCAGAGCGCCGGTGGAACTTCTGAAGGAGCATACTGCACCCCGCAGGTGGTGCAGATGTAAGGGAGGGGGGAACGCAGTGCCATGGAAGCGCATTATACGCAAAAATAGACCGGCATGCGGTAGCTGTAGGCTGTTCCAGGTCCTGTTTTCAAAAAAGCCGGAAGCAGTGCTTCCGGCTCTGTTACGGTGCATCCGGTCCTTCATCCTCATCTTCAGGAATGCTGGAATTGCCTTGCCGGCCGCCCTGGATACCGCTGTGCTCCTGCTCCAGCTGCCCGCTGCTTTCGCCCGCGCGGCCATAGTCCGGTACGGTACCTGCCTGCTGCAACGTTTCATTCGGTCCTGCCTGGTGGCTGCCCTGCTGGGGCTGGCTGTTTTGATCCCGGTTGTTGTCCATAAACTTGTTTTTGATGTGTATGCAATTATCAGGCTGCCTTATCCGTGCCGGTTACCAATCCGTTATTTCGGAAGGGTCGCTGGACGTATCGGTACTGCCCGTTTCGGGGTCAGCAGTGGTCTTTCGCTCTTCACTGTCCGGCTTCCATTCCCGCTCGCCCAGGGCCGATCCGGTGGAGCCCGTCCGGCCAATTTCCGCTCCCGCTTCCCGGGCCTGTTCCACATTCCCGGTGCTCCGGTTGCGCGGATCTTCCAGACTGCCTTCTTTACGATGATTGTCCATATGTTTTGTTTTTAATATCCATCCGAAAAGAATGCCAATCCGGAGCGGGGGCGGGCCATACACAACCTGCTGATGGCACCTTTTTACAGGCATCCATTCCGGGATTCTTCGGGAATGCTTCGCCGTTGAGGAGAGGATTCGCGCAGAGCTAAGGAGAAAAGGAGCTATAAAACCCTTATGAACTCAGTCAACCTAAGCAACCCATTCAACTAATTCCAAATTCCCAATACCCAATTCCCGGACCCCAAATCAAAACCGCCCCGCCAACCTGCGTATCTTCGCGTAAACTACCTGCCATGTTCCGCTCCTTTCTCCTGCTGGCTGCCCTTGCCACCGGTTATTCAAGCCTGTATGCGCAAACGAGGGCGGAGCGCATCGGCTGGGCCGAACAAACGGTGCTTCCCGTCATACAGATCAGCGACAGCATTTACCGGCCCCAGACCATTGAAGCACGGATGCGGGAATACGGGGTGCATGCTCTCAGCCTGGCCGTTATCCGCGATTACAAGGTGGAGTGGGCACAGGCCTATGGCTGGGCCGACACGGCCACCCGCCGGCGCGTAACGTCCAGCACCCTTTTCCTGGCGGGTTCCATCTCCAAGTCGGTCAATGCCCTGGGAGTGCTTAAGCTGGCTGATGAAGGACGGTTGGACCTCCACCGGGACATCAACGAATACCTGCGCAGCTGGACCTTCCCCGAAGACTCCTTTACGCGTGAGCGGAAGATCACCACGGCACACCTGCTGAGCCACTGGGCCGGCCTGGGCGTGCACGGGTTTCCCGGGTACCCGCCAGGCGCCCCCCTCCCCACAACCGTGCAGATCCTCGACGGGCAGCAGCCGGCCAATACCCCGGCCGTCCGCTCGCTGTTTGCTCCCGGCAGGCAGGTCCGGTATTCCGGCGGGGGCACGACTATCACCCAGCTGCTGGTGAGCGACCTTACCGGAAGGCCCTACGATGCCTATATGGAAGATGCCGTGCTGCGGCCGCTGCGCATGAAGCGGAGCACCTTTCAGCAGCCGCTGCGCCCCGGCGCCTATACCGACCGGGCTACCGCTTACACGGCTGCCGGCAAACCCGTTCCCGGGCGGTTTCACCTGTACCCCGAAATGGCGGCCGCCGGGCTCTGGACCAACCCGACGGAGCTCGCCCGGTTCATTATCGACCTGCAGCGGACGGCGGCGGGTAAGAAAGGAAATGTTTTATCGGAGGGAATGGCCCGGTACATGCTGACGCCGTTTGCAGACAGCAATACCGGCCTGGGTGTATTCTTTCACCGGGAAGGGGGACAAACCTATTTCAGCCATGGAGGCGCCGATGCGGGCTTCCAGGCGCTTTATTTCGGCAGCCTGGAGGGCGGTAACGGGGCCGTGGTCATGGTGAATTCCGACAACGGGGCCATACTGGGAGAAGTAATGAACAGTATCTGTACGGCATATGGCTGGCCGGTGCTCCGGCCGGTAATCAAGCGGAAAACGGTGCGGCTGCCGGCAGATACGCTCCTCGCACTGACCGGCACTTACCGGTTTCCCGACGGCGATGCCGCAGAAGTTTTTGTGGAGGAAGGGCAGCCGTATTTCCGGCTGCGCGGCCGGCATGCGGCGCGTATGTACTTCACCGATAGCCGGTCGTTCTTTTGCTTTTCCTATCCTTATGGCTTTTCCTTTGCCGGCCGGGCCGGCGCGGCACCGGACGAACTGCACATCCGGGCGGGCAGCCTGTACATCGGGCGCCGTCAGCCATAAAGAAGCCTGAAAATCAAGAAGCCTGCAGACCGCCTAGCAATTGGCGTAGCCGAGGACCCAGTACAGGATCAGGAAAACAATGATGGTTCCGAAACACCCGCCGCCCAGCTTTTTGGCTCCGTAGCCGGCGATTAAAGCCCTGAGAAAATTATTCATGGTTGTACGATTATAGGCCAAGAGGTTAAAATAATCGTGCCAGCGCCGGAAGTTGATCTGTTGATCCGTTGAAACGTTGATAAGAGAGCGCATTCAGTATGCTATATTCAATTTTCAGTATAGGATTCACTGACTGACCAGTAAAGGAAAGCACACAAAAAATCTCCTAAAACCCAGATGGGTTTTCTCTTTATGAAAACCCATCCTGCTAATCCATAACAAATCCTGTCCATCCGCGGTTACGGTAAGCTATTTGTATAGGTATTCCCTCTATGGAAGTGAAAAGGGTACACCTGAAGTGGTATAAGGGCGTTTATGTGCGGGGACTGGTAGCGGTGCTGCTGACGATCTTTTTCAGCTGGCTGCTGGTTCAGAACGGGTGGTTTGCCGGTCATTCCTCCGTATCGGTCACCCTGACCAATTTCCTGCTGTACGGCATGGTGCTGGTGGCCTTTGTGTTTTCCTGGTACCAGCGCCGGGAACTGAAAAAGCTGCAGTCCATCACCGAATTCACCGCACGGGTGAATCACCACCGGAAATACTACCGCAACCGCCTTGCCTGGTTTGTGCTTTCGGTCATCACTTCCTGCTTTTTGTACTACCTGACCGGCCGAGGCTTTTTCCTGTATTTTTCCCTGTTCGAGCTGGT
>DATAGL010000348.1:0-1791 GCA_036263755.1 Chitinophagaceae bacterium
AGGGGTAAGTCCGGTCACTTTTTTAAATTGAGCCGAAAGGTGATGTACGCTGCTAAAGCCGGTTTCAAAGGCGATTTCGCTCAGCGAAAGCTGGTCGTAGGCAATCAGCTCCTTTACTCTCTCCATACGTTGTAGTATAAAGTACCGCTCAATAGTAAGGCCTTCCACTTTGGAGAACAAGTCACTTAAATAACCGAATTCATAGGCGAGTTTGGATGCTACAAAGCTCGAGAGCTTGTATTGCTGGGCGTCAATGCCAAGGGATAAATAATCCCGCACGCTTTGTTTTACCTCTTCAAGTAATCCTTTTACCCGGCTTTCAATGATCTCCAGCCCAACGTTCCGTAGGCTTTCCGCCAGACCCTTTAGGCTGACTGTATCCATATCCTTTGGAACTGTAATCCGTCCTAAGGCTACGCTGGCAGCCTTAATTTGCAGCGAAGCAAGGATGTTTTCCACAATGAGAATACATCGCTGGCAGACCATGTTTTTGACATGAAGGGTGTACGTGGGAGTCATGAGTTTTTGGTTTGGCTTAAGGGGGATGGGATGTTCAGGTTTAAAACTGCTTCAACACAATGGCAATGATGGAAATTAACCGCAATACCATCAACAGCAGCAATCCAAACAGGATTTGCCATTCAACCGGAAGCCTGAAAATGGATTGGAAGAAATGCTTTCTGCCGGTTGGCTGGATCACGCCCGTCTGCCTTTGCCTCAGGAAAGTACTAATGCGCTGTCTCATGATTTTGTTCAGTGTTTTTTACAGGAACAAAGTAACAAAGCCGAAAGCGGGACGGCTTGAATAAAACAGCTATGGGCTTGAATAAACCGGCTATTCTTTTCGGCCGGCACTATACATCGGGAAAAAAGGCGAAATGATAATGCGGCTTCATGGCGGCATACGAGGAAGGCTGGGCGCCAAACATCTGCATAAATGTGCGTGAAAAATGCGCCGGGTCAGAAAAGCCGGCTTCGTATGCGGCCTCTTTTGAGGACCGGCCTTCGATGAAAGCCTGAGTGCCGGCTGCCAGGCGCATCCATAAAACATACTGCCGCAGCGTGGCGCCGATCTGCTCTTTAAACAGGTGCAGAAAGCGGGGCTCGGAAAGGTGGACTTCTGCGGCCAGCGAGGCTGCTGAAATGTTCTGGTGGATGTTTTGCCGAATGGTCCGGATAACTGTTACGATGCGCTCGTCAAGCGGTGGCAGTAGGAGATCCTCACCAAGCAGGTGGCTATAAACAAGATTGGTCAACGAATGAAAAGCGGCACTATCGGCAAGCGGTTGTGTGCGGGTGGTTTGCAGCGCTTCCAGTACCGGTGAAATAGCTTTTGCTTCAAAATATTTTACGGGACTGCCATTCAATACCTTCTCCTGCACCTGGCGTCCTTTCCGTGCATCCGGAATGATGCAGGCGGTCACCTGCCAGCCATTGAAATCTTGTAGGCTGTGTGGAATGTTCGTATCAACCAGTACCGCTTCGGTGCGCATCCAGCCATCGCCTTCTGTCCAAACGGAAAAAGGTTGGCCGTCCAGCGAACACGTGAACTGCATCACTGCATGTTGGTGCACACCGGCCACCAGGTGCGGAGAGGTCAGCATCATGCGGGTTGGACTGACATAAAACGAGGCTTTTGGTTGCGACATACCGCAGGTATTTGTACCGTAAATTTAATACTTGCGGCATAGTTTATAGCCGGCCCAGGATAGTGGCCAGCCGGTATGGGCCCCGATCTCGCGTATATTTTACCAGACCTTACATGGACTACCGGCTGGAGATTGTTTTCAG
>DATAGL010000349.1:0-3353 GCA_036263755.1 Chitinophagaceae bacterium
CGGGGTAAACGGAAGAAGCACCGGGGTTTGTATCCTGTGGTGCCTGCAGTTACCGGGTGGCCTGCGCAACGAATGCTTTTGATTGCTATCTTAGATGCGATTACCAATTGATTCTTAAAACCTTGGAAAACAATGCACCGAATTCTGGTAATAGATGATGACCCGGATATCCGTACTGTGGTGGGGATCCTGCTGAAAAAGCAGGGCTACGAAGTGGAAACTGCTGCCCGTAAGGAAGAAGTTATGGAGAAGGTAACGGCCTTCCGGCCTTCCGTGATCCTGCTGGATGTATTGCTGAGCGGCGCCGACGGGCGGACCATCTGCCGCGAACTCAAATCCGGCGAAGGGACGCGGCACATTCCGGTGATCATTGTATCGGCGCACCCGGGTGCTGCCGATAAAACCGGGACATTCGGCGCTGACGATTTTATTGCCAAGCCCTTCCATTCCGAACTGCTGATCCGTAAAATTGAACAGCACCTGGGCGCAGGTGCCCTGTAACGCTGCTGTTCCTTTTATCCCGTGTGCAAGAAAAAATTGCTTCAGGGCAACTTACCAGATCAAAAGGCCGGAGCAATACCTTCCCGGCCAAAAAAGAAAAAGCCATCCCGATGAGGATGGCTTTCCAGTTGCTGTTTCATAAATGGATTCACTCACTTGCCGGTCTGTAAGGAATTCCTTTGCCGGAAGCCGAACGGTTGTCTTGTTCACTTTTCACCCTGCACACCGTTCTGTTGCTTTGCTGCGCCGGATTCCTGCCTTCCACCACTCCGGTTTCTTTTCCACCACCCTTTACCCATTCAGACACACATTGCCGATTCTGCTTGTAAAGGATCATTCACTTTCACCATTTCCGGATATTTCCACCGCTTTCCTCCAACCTGGGGATCGTGTCCTGATGAAGCGTTTTACCTGGATCTTCTATTCGTTCTGCACGTTTCGCTTCCACCTGAACCGCTTCCGCACCCGGGTCCTGTACCTTCACTACATTCCGTCCCGTTCTTTAGAGCTGCTGTTTTCTTCGGGCCTGCCGGGACTCATTCCTCCCGTATTCCTTCTGCCTCCCCGGTAGGGTTCCCGCCGCTGCTCATAATTCATTCCCTCAAATCCTTCCGGAGCCTGGTGGCGTGACCGGCCGTTTGCCGGATCCATCTGGCCGGGCCCTTCTAAAGGACGCCCTTCCTGGCCTCTGTTGTTTTCCGCCATAAGACTGCTTTTTTAATGAAACATCTATACTGTTCAGTCAAAAAATAGTACCAAAACCCTGCTTTTGGCGAAATTGGAGGATGAACCAACGAAACCGGTGGATAAATCGTAGGGAAGCCGCTATTCAACCACCGGCAGTGGTCAAAATTCCCCAGCTTATATCCCGTTTTTTGTTAATAGGTCATTAACAGGTTGGGGAAAAATGCCACCAATTCAACTACTTACGTGGCCGGGACCGGTTCTTTTCCGCCGTGAAAAACGTATGGCCAGCCCCAACCAGACCAGTACAAAAAGCACTTCCGCCACTGCATCGGCCAGGTAAACCGGGCTGATCACTTCCCGAAGAGCCCAGTACAGGTCGATGGCCGCCAGCCCCAGGGCGGTTCCTCCACCGAGCAGGGCCATGGTGGGCAGGAAACGGCGTTCGCGTGCTGCCAGGAGCAGGCAGAACCCGATCACCAGGAGCAGGACCGATACGGTCTTCAGCAACCAGATGTCGTTTTTAGGACCGGTGACGGCCATAAACGAGTCTTTGTCCACCAGTCCCCAAAGCGCTGTGATAGTGGTATATCCTCCCTGAACCAGGAGCAGGAGCCGGTACATTTTTCCGTCCATGCTTTTCCGGTTTCCGGCTAAAAAACCGTTCCCCATGCCACTAAAGCGGCGTAAATTTGCGGCCGCGGCAACTTTCATGAGATTGTGGTATGGGTAGTATTTGTTGTACTTGTGGTTTATAAAATAATGCGGTTTGGGAAAAGCAAAAGGGTCTTTCCTTATAAGGATAAAAATTGCCGGACTCTTCCAAAAAATAACCAATACTACCAATACCACCAATACTACGATTACCACCATTACCACACCTTCAACAAAGCTGCCCGTCACACGTCATGAAATACATAAACGAAATTCAGAAACGGCGCACGTTTGCCATCATATCGCACCCGGATGCGGGAAAGACCACCCTTACGGAGAAATTCCTCCTGTTCGGAGGAGCGATCCAGGTGGCCGGTGCCGTGAAAAGCAATAAGATCAAGAAACACGCAACCTCTGACTTTATGGAGATTGAACGGCAGCGGGGTATCTCCGTGGCCACTTCCGTAATGTCCTTCGAATATGCAGGCACCCTGATCAACCTGCTGGATACGCCGGGCCACAAGGACTTTGCCGAGGATACCTACCGCACCCTCACGGCGGTGGACAGCGTCATCCTGGTGGTGGATTCCGTAAACGGGGTGGAAGAGCAGACCCGCCGCCTGATGCAGGTGTGCCGGATGCGGAAAACACCGGTGATCGTATTCATCAACAAGCTCGACCGGGACGGAAAGAACCGCTTCGACCTCCTGGAAGAGATCGAAAAGGAGCTCAACATTTCCCTGCACCCGATGACCTGGCCGATCAACAGCGGTAAGGATTTCAAAGGGGTATATGACCTCCATAATGGCAGCCTCCGGCTGTTCACGCCCAATACAAAGGCGGCAGAAGACGAGGTGGTTTCCATTTCCGATCTTTCCTCCCCGGTGCTCGACTCCACGCTGGGCGAAAAAGATGCAGCCCTGCTGCGGGAAGACGCAGAGCTGATCCAGGGTGTTTACGGGGAGCTCGATGCCGACACTTATATACACGGCGATGTGGCCCCGGTTTTTTTCGGCTCGGCCATTAATAATTTCGGGGTCAAGGAAATGCTGGATACGTTCATCCGTATTGCACCCACCCCGCGGAACCGCGAAACGAACAAGCGGCCCGTTGCCGTGCATGAAGACAAATTCAGCGGCTTCATCTTCAAGATCCACGCAAACCTCGACCCGAAGCACCGGGACCGCATCGCCTTTTTACGGGTGTGCTCCGGCCGGTTTGAGCGCAACAAATATTTTCATCACGTACGGCTCGACAAGGATGTGCGCTTTTCCAACCCGTATTCATTCCTGGCGCGGGACAAGAGCATTGTGGACGATGCCTTCCCGGGCGATGTGGTCGGCCTGTTCGATACGGGCAACTTCAAGATCGGCGATACGCTGACGGAAGGCGAGGAGTTCTTCTTTACCGGGATCCCGTCCTTTTCCCCGGAGATCTTCAAGGAAGTAGTGAATAAAGACCCGATGAAAACAAAGCAGCTGGAAAAAGGATTGCTGCAGCTCACCGATGAAGGG
>DATAGL010000350.1:0-4695 GCA_036263755.1 Chitinophagaceae bacterium
GCCCCGTGGACCTGCCCCTGGTGCAGACCGGGCAGACCGTCATGTTCCTCTTCGACGGCTTCCCGGCGATCGTTTTCAGCGGCTGGCCGCAGGCTTCCTCGGGCACGTTCCGGGGTAAGGTGGTGGCGGTGGAAAAGAACGTCTCCGCCAACGGGAAGTTCCGGGTGCTGGTAGCCGAGCAGCCCAACGAAAAGCCCTGGCCCAAAGAGCTGAAGATGGGCACCGGGGCGAACGGGCTCGCCCTGCTGAACGATGTGCCGGTCTGGTACGAGCTGTGGCGGAACATCAACTCGTTCCCGCCCGATTATTACACGGTAAAAGAAGGACAAACCGCAAAAAAATGAAAGCAATCCTCTTTAGCATAGCCCTCCTTTTGGGCGGCCTGCCCGCGGTAGCGCAACCCGCCCTTTCGCTTGAGGAGTTCCTCGGCGTCGTGCGGCGGTATCACCCGGTGGCCCGGCAGGCGGCCCTGGGGGTGGAGATCGCCGGGGCGGAGGTCACTTCCGCCCGGGGCGCCTTCGACCCCGCCTTCCAGAACAGCATTTCCCGCAAGGAGCTGGACGGCCTGCTGTACTATGACCACCAGGTCACCGAAGTGCGGATCCCGACCTGGTACGGGGTGGACGTGGTGGCGGGCATCGAAAGCCTCAGCGGCGAGCGCACCTCCACGCCCGACACGAAGGGCAACAGCAGCTACCTGGGCTTCAGCGTACCGGTGGCCAAGGGCCTGCTCCTGGACGCCCGCCGGGCGGCCCTGCAGCAGGCAAAGATCTTCCGGCAGCTCTCCGTGCAGGAGCAGCGGGCGGTCCTTAACGACCTCCTGTTTCAGGCCTCCGCCGCCTACTGGAACTGGTGGCAGCAGGTGCAGGTGCAGCGGCTCTTCCGGCAGGCGATCCGGAATGCGGAGGAGCGCTTCCGCCTCGTGCGGACGGCTTTCCTCATCGGGGAGCGGCCGGCCATTGATACCGTGGAAGCGCTGGCGCAGTGGCAGGGCTTCCAGCTCCGCGCCAGTGAGCTCCAGCTGGACATCACGAATGCGCAGCTGGAGGTGAATGTGTTTCTCTGGCAGGAATCCGGCGAAGCCTATGCGCTTCCGCCGGCCGTGGTGCCCCAGACCGAGCTGCCGGTGCTGCCGGAAGCTCTGCAGGTGGACCGCCTGCTGGAGCAGTCCGGGGCGCACCCGGAGCTGGAACAATACCGGTTCAAGCTGGAGGCCCTGCAGGTGGAGCGGCGCCTGAAGTTCCAGTCGCTCCTGCCTTCCGTTTACCTCAAATACAACCAGCTGAACAAATCGCACCAGCTGCAGAAAGCCCTCAGCACCCCCTGGCTCGAAAACAATTACCGGTACGGCCTCGCCATATCGATGCCGCTGCGCCTGTCGGAAGGCCGCGGCGAATACCGCAAGGCCCGGCTTAAAATCGAGCAGACCCGTTGGCAGCAACTCAACAAGCAGATCGGCCTGCAGGCCAAAATAAGGCAGTACCACAACGAATGGCGGCAGCTGCGCGAACAGATCGTCCTGCAGCGACAGGCCCTGCAGTCCTACGCCGCCCTGCAGCGCGGGGAAGAGACGAAATTCGCCAACGGCGAAAGCTCGCTCTTCCTGGTGAATGCCCGCCAGCTCAAAACCCTGGAAGCGGAGCAAAAGCTGCTGGAGCTGCAGAGCAAGGAACAGAAAGCGGCGGCCGGGGTGTTGTGGGCGGCGGGGGTGCTGGGCAATGAATGATAAGAGGGTTTGTGGTTGGTGGTTTGTGGTTTTCAGTTTGCGGTTTGCTTGTTTGCACATTTGCGTGTTTGCCTGTTCACGGGTTCACAAGTTCACCGGAGACTACTGTTCGTTGAGCAGACTTTTTTTACTTCTGCAGGAGTAAAGTGTCCGCCCCACCCGACTTGTAAACTGGTGAACTTGTAAACTGCTCAACCCCTCACCAAAGGTATTCCTCACCCCAAGCCTTTCCCTTCCATTTGTGACGGGCTTCGGAAAAAGGTGGGACGGCGGCCGGGAAAAGGTGGGATGAACCGCACTTTCTCCCCGGTTTTGCCTCATTGCTTCCTCTTTGCCTCCCCGGTTTCGCCTCTTTGCTTCCCCGGAATCCGGGAAAATCCGGGGCGAAATGGCCGGTTTCCGCGGAAGCAAAGAGGCGAAATCGGGGAGAATCCGGCGGCAGACCGGGGTGAGGGCCGGGAAAGAGCGTTGCGTTTTTCGGGTTACTGCTTTTGGCAGGAGTTGCGTATTTTGGGTTGGGGCAACATGAAAACGCAAGTGCAAAGGGTTGTCCCTCTTTATTTTGGGCAGCAACCCCAAAAACGCATGTGTGATAAAAATATGCGGAAACTAATTGTTGTGCGTCATCAAAATTTCTAACTGTTGACCAGATTAAACAAAGCAACTCTGTGGACATTCATTTTGCATGGGCTTATTCTCATTCCCTGGGGACATGGTGCAGCTCCTTTAATGTTCTTTGAAGTTGTCAGTATTCCAGACTTTGTGAGTAGTGGCCTATCATTATCTGTAAGCGGAGGAAATTACGAGAATGCGGTTAACATAAGCATCTTATTCTCCCTAGTGGGACACATTTTACTGGGTGTTGGTCTGCTGTTTAAGCCAGAGATTCGAAAGTTGAACTTTATTGTAGTCGGTCTTTTGTTCTTTGTAATTAGCAATTTGAATATTCTGTTCCATTCATTTGATATTTGGGGTTATCTGTTCGTCTTCAGTTTGCCATTTTGGTTTGCGACAATCTGGTTGGCAACTGTATGTGTTAGAAGCTGGAAGGTGTTACGGTCTATAGCTTGAAAGTGCGTAACTCTTAACGGCGAACGCACAACAGGGTATTTCCAAAATACAGGAAGAAGTGAATAGATGAGTCAAAGGAATAATTTGTTTACTTTTTACAAAAATCAACAACAGGAATTCCAAGTCCTGTACTTCGGCAATACCTAAGACGTTGTGCGCAATTCATGAGACTTACCATCTACATAGCAGTCGTTTTGACATTGTCCATCAGCTCTATAAGTCGATCTTATGGTCAAGTGCGTAATATCACAAAGGTATTCGTGCCAAGTTCCTATGATTTTCATTATCAGATAAACGACACTACGGAATATTTGGGATCTGCATGGATATGCACCTTGCGGTACGGCGCATACATAACAAATGCTCAATGGGATAAGGCATCGAAGACGTTCACAGTTGAAGGCTTTTTTGCGATGCGTTCCGATCCGCCAGACACTACATTAGGAATTGATGGCATAAACATATTTCTTTTTAATCCGGCCAGTCGGAAAACAAGAGATCTAGGACGAACATTGCCAAGGACACTGAGTCTCAAAGGCTATGATGGCTTCTTCAAGGTGACATTCATCAGAAGAAAGGGTGACGTTCTTGTCGTCGGTATACCCGGCAGACTAGGCGTAGCGACAGCTTTTGACCTCGACAAAGTCTTAGCGACGGCATCCGACTGACTGCGCACAATATTGGCTGTTGCGCTAGGCTACAATCTTAAAGTTGTAAATTCGCTCAACGCGACGCCGAGCGCAAAGCCCTGTTCGTTAGCTGAAAGTTATGAGATTAACAATCATACTATCCATTCTTTTGAATCAGTTCATTTCATACGGACAAAAAGCTAGAGTTGAAGGGCATTGGCGGCGAATAGATGTTGCAATGGAATCCAAGGACACCCGTGTTCAAAATGGAGACTTTTTGCTGAATCTAGATTCAAGTTTTACGATGGTTGGGAACGACAGTATAAAGATATCGGAATCTGGGTTTTATTTTGGAGGAACAATCAGAGGCAGATACATATTTTCGGAAAGTATTCTTTCCTTAATAATTGAAGACATTGAAGTTCCCTTACGATACAAGGTATTAAGGCTTACAACGGACGAACTGATATTTATTCACCCAGCGATAAAAAAAACAAAAGCTAAATTCAGACGAATCAAGGGGTCCGGCTAACATTGTATTTGCAATATAACGGCAGATGGAACCCTGCTCGAAAGTGATTTTTCAATTAAGCTTTATACCATAACCAGGGTGATGGCAATTCTATTGCCGCCACATCGCAAACACTTTAAACGTTCCCTGCAATACAGTTGGCACAACTAAAACTTTTAAATACAGGATTGCCTCTAATTATGATTGGAGAGTGGATAATGCTCTTCTTTAGCCTAATCGTTATTATAGCTATTGAGACTTTTATCTATAATCGATACAGAAGAAACGCAAAAAAATCTTTTAAAGACATTTCTATAGCAAATATTGTATCTACGATTATTGGAGTTCCATTAGCTAACGCTGCGAGGTTTTTAGTTATGTCCTTACTGACCTTTATTATGCCGTCAGCAATTTTTCCTAATAAAGAGGAGTACGTTTGGGAGACATTAAGTCCAGGATAGTTTTACAAATTGCACTTATGGGAGCATTTTTTATAGTTGCTTTCATTTTGGCCATCAATTTCATTGTAACAGTTTACATAGAGTTTTGGATTTTGAGATATATGAATATGGAAGATATTAGGGGAGATTTAAGAAGACATTCATTTGTCTTTAATTCATATTCTTACGCATTGATTTTAGTTTTGGTTTTTGTCTATGAATTTCATCAGCATATATACTTGCGATAGTGCAACAGGTAACAGCATGTTTATAAAATTGTGTCTGGAGATTATGCAATTAACTATAAATCACTGTTTT
>DATAGL010000351.1:0-2455 GCA_036263755.1 Chitinophagaceae bacterium
GGCGTCAATTCCCTTTCCGAATACCTGCACGACCTTCCTTCCTGCGCCCATTCCGTGGTGCAGCTGAAGAAGCTCTATAAATGCCATCCGGACGATCTTTATTTCTCACATCACCCGGAACTGTTCTCCCCTCCTCCCGAAGCGTAGCCCGTTTCCCCCCTTTCCTTTTGCCTTGCCTTAATTACTTATGTATTGACTTACAGGAGCCAGCCGCCTGCAATGCTATTGCCTGCCGGGCAGTGATGCTCCGATTTGTACCATTTTCTCTACTCAAAAACCAGAATGATGAAGCGTGCATCGTATTACCTGAAGAATATTCAGTCGGATTTCCCATCGGCCATAGTCGTGTTTTTAGTGGCCCTGCCTCTTTGCCTGGGCATTGCCCTGGGCTCAGGCGCCCCCCTGTTCAGCGGGCTCATCGCCGGTATGGTCGGCGGTATTGTGATCGGCTCACTGAGCGGATCGCAGCTTTCGGTCAGCGGCCCGGCCGCGGGTCTGACCACCATTGTGGCAGCCGCCATCCTGAAGCTGCCGTTCGAAGGCTTCCTGCTGGCCGTGGTGCTGTGCGGTATGTTTCAGGTAATATTCGGCATTATCCGGGCCGGCGTCCTGGGCGATTATATTCCCAGTTCGGTGATCAAGGGCATGCTGGCCGCCATCGGCCTCATCCTCATTCTGAAGCAGTTTCCCCACCTGGTAGGCTACGATGCCACCTTCGAGGGCGATGAAAGCTTCAAGCAGCAGAACAAGGAAAACACCTTCACGGCCATCATCCATGCCATCCAGTCGCCCACTACCCTGGCCCTCATCATCGGCGGCATATCGCTGCTGCTCCAGATCGGGTGGGAAAAACTGGCCTCCAAAAGCAAGGGTTTCCTTAAGCTTATCCCTGCTCCTCTGGTGGTGGTGCTGGCCGCCGTGGCCATCCATGAAGGCTTCAAAGCCTCGGGTTCTGCGCTGGTGCTGAAAGCCGATCACCTGGTGAGCATCCCCATTGCGCAGTCGGCCGGCGAGTTCTTCAGCTTTTTCACCTTCCCCGACTGGAGCCAGATTACGAATACGGCCGTTTGGACGGCAGCCCTGACCCTGGCCATCGTGGCCTCGCTGGAAACCCTGCTGAGCATTGAAGCCATCGACGACCTCGATCCCTACCAGCGCGTGACCAACAAGGAGCGCGAACTTAAAGCCCAGGGCATCGGCAACATGCTGTCGGGACTCATCGGCGGCCTGCCCATCACCTCGGTGATCGTACGCTCCTCGGCCAACGTCAACGCGGGCGCCAAGACAAAGATGTCGGCCATCTACCATGGCCTGATGCTGCTGCTGTGTGTGGCCTTTATCCCCGCCATCCTGAACCGCATCCCGCTGTCGGCCCTCGCCGCCATCCTTATGTATACCGGCTATAAGCTGGCCAAGCCCACCCTGTTCAAGGCGTTCTACAAAAAAGGATGGAACCAGTTCCTGCCCTTCGTGGTGACCATCGTGGCCATCCTGTTCACCGATCTGCTGAAAGGCGTGTTCATCGGACTGGGCGTAGGTCTATTTTTCGTGATCCGCTCCAACTTCAGGACGGCCGTGATGGTGGTGCACGACGCCAACCGTTACCTGTTCCGGCTGCGCAAGGACGTGTCGTTCCTCAACAAACCCATCATCAAGAACAAGCTGGAGGAAGTACCCGAGAACGCGTACGTACTGATCGACATGAGCCGCGCCGACTTTATCGACCGCGACATCCTCGAAGTAATTGAAGACTTCCTGATCCATGCGCCGCTGAAGAACATCAAGGTGGAGCTGAAAACCAGCCCCGGCCGCGATTATGGCATCAACCTGGACCGCGTGAACCAGCAGTTCCGCGAATCGGTGGCCGAACGCCGGGAAGCCCTGGAGGTGGAAGAAGCACGATAGGCAAAAACTGCCGTCAGGTCAGGTACCTTTAAAGAAATACAACCCGCGCCTGCAGTCTGAACTGTATTAAAAAACTAAAAGAAAGAAGATGTATTCATACGAAAAACTGTTACTGGAAAACAAGGCCTGGGCCCAGGAGAAGGTGGAAGATGACCCGGATTTTTTCAACCGGCTGGCGCACATACAGACGCCGGAGTTTTTATGGATCGGCTGATCCGACAGCCGCGTGCCGGCCAATGAAATCACCGGTACCAAGCCGGGGGAGATCTTTGTGCACCGCAACGTGGCCAACCTCGTTATCAATACCGATGTGAACCTGCTGAGCGTGCTTGATTATGCGGTGAACCACCTGAAGGTAAAGCACGTGATCGTTTGCGGCCATTACGGCTGCGGCGGCGTGAAAGCTTCCACTACGAAAGCGGACTTCAACCACCTGCTCAACATGTGGCTGCGCAATATCAAGGACGTGTACCGCATTCACCGGGAGGAACTGGAAGCCATCGGCAACGAGGACCAGCGGGTGGACCGCCTGGTGGAACTGAATGTACAG
>DATAGL010000352.1:0-6280 GCA_036263755.1 Chitinophagaceae bacterium
ACACCAGCACGGCCGCTATAAAAAAGATCAGGTACGGGCGGTCCTTAAGCAGCACAAATGCCTGGGCGCCCAGGGCATCGGAGGCCGTAGCCCCTTCCGTGCGGCCCTTGGGCGGCGTGTGCGGCAGGAAAAAGGAGAACAGGCCCAGCAGCGCCGAGGAGCCTGCCGCCATGTAAAAAGTGGCGGGGTCCTGGTCAATGTCGAGGGAGGATATGAGCAGGCCGGCGACGATCCAGCCCACGGTGCCGAATACCCGGATCCAGGGGAACTGCCGGCCGGGATCGCTCATCTGCGAAAAGGCGATGCTGTTGGACAAGGCAATGGTGGGCATATACACGAGGGAATACCCCAGGATGATCCAGAAGAACACATCCGAATCGGTGATGCGGGTGGCCAGGAACAGCAACACCGCCCCGATGAGGTGCAGAAGGCCCATTATCCGCTGGGCGGCAAAAAACCGGTCGGCGATCATGCCTACAAAAAAGGGAGAGATCATCGTGGCAATGGCCAGGGCACCGTAGGTGGCCCCGATCGCCGTGTCGCTCGCTCCCTGGTTCACCTTCATGTAGGTTCCAAGGGTTACATACCAGGCACCCCAGATAAAATACTCGAGAAACATCATGGCCGACAGGCCGAAAAATTTGGATGTGTTCATTTGACGGACAATACGTTTGCTCCCAATTTAGGGAATCTAATTGATTTATGCCGGAGAAAGGAATCCGGATCCCTGCAGGCGGATACTGCCTGTTGTGGCCGGAAACCCGCGCCGTGCCAGAGGAAGCGAGGCGCAGTTGTCTCCGTCAGACAAACGGAAAAAGGCTTCCTGCTTTAGGGCAGGGAGGTGCACCGGCCTTCAGGATAAGGCGCATCGTTCATGCGTAAAGGTTATAGAAAGGTTATGGAATTAGGTTCGGGCAGCATAGTAACCGGGAGGTTATTTAAACCTTGAGTGCAGGTAAAAGCCCGTCAGACAGGCGCCTTATTGGTTCTTCGGGACAATCCGGTACCGGTAGCCATCCAGGGCAAGGGCGGACCGGTCCATGGAAACGGCAATGGTATAAGGTAAGGCTCCGGCTAAAATACCGGCAATGCCAACGGCAGTGCCCAGTCCATCGAACAGTTCTCCGCGCTCCCGCTGGTCTTCAATAATGGCGGAGGCACCCAGGCCCAGCATACCCAGGGCTGCAATACCGGTAATCAGCTTCAGCTTCCGGCGGATCCGGCGCACCCCGGCAATCTGTTCCGGCTGAAACAGAAGCACGGCAGTGTCCCGTTGGCCAAACGAGCGTAATTCCAGGTGCCCCGGCTGAATATAGAGGCGGCCTTTACGCTGAAGGACCGTATCACGCGATTGGTATTGCAGGCGTACCGCCGCTCCATTGCTGTAGACCAGTGTTTTGTTTCCCCTCATGGCCACCAGCCGGTGTTCCTGGGCAAGGCCCCGGCAACAGATAAAAAGCAGCAGCAAAAGCAGGTATCGGGTCATATAGGAAAGATACTGTTATTTCAATGAGTGCCCGCCACCCGTCCCCGGTTCCTGCAAATCACGAAAGATGGCTGTCCTTTCCGCTGTGGGCGTAATCCCTGGTTCCTGCCCGCCTCCTTCTAAATTCCTTCGGGATTTGTGCGGGTATTTTTTAAAAGGAGCCGAAGCATTCCCGCACTTTACCCGAAGAATACGCAAAGGAACTCATCACAATTCCCGGTTTTCTTCATCCTTGCGCCAGGTTCAACTGTTCCTGCTGGAGGCCGTAAAAACACCTGCCGGAGCCGGTTGTTTGAAGGGGTAGCAAAATTGATCAGGAGGACAGGGGAGACGCCGGCCTTTTGAATTAGCCGGACCGATGTACGATTTACGATGTACAGTTTGAAGGAGCGGGCGGATCGGTTGGGTTAAGCCTCATAGCGAATTTTATATTGAAGGTTGTCCACAGGATGGAAGGCCATATCATAGATCAGTTCTGCGCACAAATGACCGATGGTTCATTATCCCCGTTCAGACAGAGTAGTAAATTGTACATCCTACATCGTACACCGTAAATCGTACAGCCAGCGCACGCAGTACTTTTCGCTTAGATTCCTGCTTTTTCGAAGAGCGCCTTCCGGTACCGGCTCGGGGTCTGGCCCTTGATTTTCCTGAACTGGCGGTTGAAGTGGGCCACGGTATTGAAGCCCGATTCAAAGCAGATCTCCAGAACCGATTTTTCAGAAGTGGCCAGCTGCTTGCAGGCATAGCCGATGCGCACCTCGTTGACGAAGTCGATATAGGTTTTCTTGGTCCGCTTCCGGAAATACGTGCAGAAGGCCGGTACGCTCATCCCCGCGCGTTCCGCCACAGCACCCAACCGCACCGGTTCCCGGAAGTTATCCATCGTGTACTGGAAGATGCTTTCGATCCGGTCCCTGTCCCGGTAATTCACCTCGCGGATCTCCTGTGTGGAAAGGGTTTCATATTCATCGGTATCGGCCAGCAGGGCCAGGCACTCGCAAAGCCGGGCCAGCCGCCAGAACCCGCGGTCCGCTTCCAGCTGCACGATCCGCGGGAGCAGGGCTTCACGGGTACCGCCCGTCACCCGCAGGCCGTGCCGGGCATTGTGCAGCAGCCGGCGGAGGGCAGCACTTTCGGGCAGCTGCAGCAGCTGCTCGCCCCAGAAATCATCCCGGAACTGGACCACGACCGCGCTGGTCACCCGGTCGCCGCTTTTCTGAAAAGTGTGGGGCAGATTCTTGCCCAGGAAATACAGGTCGCCCACGGCAAACTCCCCTACATAATTGCCCACGAAAGATAGACCTGCCCCTTCGGTGATCAGGATGAGCTCATATTCCACATGCTGGTGCCAGGGCACTTCAAACAGCGGCGTGCGGTGGGTGCGGGCCACGAAAGAGTGGTGGTCGTGCAGGGGCAGCTTCTCGATCAGGGGCTTCATGATACGATATTAAGGAGTTCTCTCTTTAAAACGATCCTTTTTCAGTAAAATCGGTTAGGTGCCGGCGAAGAAAGTAGTAGGAGGGGACCGTTCGTTAGGGTAATTTGCTTTATTATCAGCGGCAGCTTTCGGTTGGATGTACGATTTACGATGTACGATGTACGGTTTTTTACACTGAAATAATTTCCTGTAAGAGTCTCCCACATCCGTACATCGTACATCGTACATCCAACCAACGACTGTTTCCAACAAAAAACGATTGCCATGCTCCTTCTCGGTCTCGATATCGGCACTTCATCCATCAAGGCTTCTGTAGTGGATGCTTCCTCCGGGCAAACGGTGGCCTCTGCCCAATACCCCGACACGGAAACCGCCATCCGCTCCCTGCGCCCGGGCTGGGCCGAGCAGTCGCCGGAAGACTGGTGGACGCATACCCAGGGTGCCATTCTCCGTCTCCGCGAACAAACCGACCTCAGTGCGGTAGGGGCCATCGGCATTGCCTACCAGATGCACGGCCTGGTGCTGGTGGATGAAAGCGGCAACGTGCTGCGCGACAGCATCATCTGGTGCGACAGCCGGGCCGTTCCCTACGGCGACAGCGCCTTTGAAGCCATTGGCGGAGCCCGCTGCCTCGAGCGCCTGCTCAATTCTCCGGGTAACTTTACCGCCGCCAAGCTGGCTTGGGTGAAAGAAGCCGAACCGGAAACCTTTCGAAAAATTCATAAAGCCATGCTGCCGGGCGACTTTATCGCCCTGCGCCTGACGGGTTCGGTAACGACTTCGGTATCGGCCCTTTCAGAAGGGGTGTTCTGGGATTTCCGGTCCGATGCCCTCTCCCAGGATGTGCTGAATCATTTTGGTTACGAAGCGTCGCTCATTCCCGAGGTGCAGCCCCTGTTCTCGGAGCACGGAGGACTGCTTTCCGAAGTGGCCGGGCGGCTGGGCCTGAAGCCGGGCATTCCCGTTACCTATAAGTCCGGCGACCAACCCAACAACGCCCTTTCGCTGAACGTGCTGCAGCCGGGTGAGGTGGCGGCCACCGCCGGAACCTCCGGTGTTATCTACGGCGTTACCGACCAGCTGTTTCACGACCCGCAGTCGCGGGTGAATACGTTTGCACATGTCAACTACAGCGGCGACCAGAAACGGCTCGGCGTGCTGCTGTGCATCAACGGCTGCGGCATCCTCAACCGCTGGACCCGCGACCGGCTTTGTGCGGATCAGTCCTATGCCGACATGAACCGGCAGGCCGCTTCGGTACCGCCCGGAAGCGGGGGCATACGGGTCTACCCGTTTGGCAACGGCGCCGAGCGGATGCTGGGCAACCGGATGCCCGGCGCCCAGATACAGGGGCTCGACCTGAACACGCATACCAATGCGCACCTGTACCGGGGCGTCCAGGAAGGCATAGCCTTCGCGTTCCGCTATGGCCTCGACATCATGCGCGAAGGCGGGATGAACCCCTCGGTGATCCGGGCCGGCAGGGCCAACATGTTCCTCAGCCCTGTGTTCACGGAAGCCTTCGTCAATGCCACCGGCGTGCCGGTGGAGCTCTATGCCAGCGACGGCAGCGTGGGAGCGGCCATTGGGGCAGGGATCGGCCTGGGCGTGTTCACCGAGGAAAACGCCTTCAGCAACAACAGTCCCCTCCAGTTGGTGGAACCCACGCAATCCTCCGCTTACGACGCCCTGTATGAAGATTGGAGAAAAGGCCTGGAAGCCCAGCTCTCCCCGAAATAATATACTTCTGGCAAGCAACGACAAACGACAAACCTTAAACCTCAAACTTTATCCAAATGGCAGTTACACTGGGACAGAAAGAATTCTTCAAAGGCATCGGCCCCATTCAGTATGAAGGCCTGGAAAGCGATAACCCGATGGCGTACCGCTGGTACGATGAGAACCGGGTCGTAGCCGGCAAAACGATGAAAGAGCATTTCCGCTTTGCCTGCGCCTACTGGCATTCCTTTGTGGGCAGCGGCAGTGATCCCTTCGGCGAAGCCACGCACCTCTATTCCTGGGACCAGGGCGGCGACCCCATCCAGCGGGCCAAGGACAAAATGGACGCCGCTTTTGAATTCATGACCAAGCTGAACCTGCCGTACTATTGCTTCCATGATGTGGATGTGGTGGAATACACCAACGACGTGGCCGACAATGAACGCCGGCTGCAGACGCTTGTGGATTATGCAAAGCAGAAGCAGCAGGAGAGTGGGGTGAAACTCCTGTGGGGTACGGCCAACCTCTTCTCCAACCGCCGCTACATGAACGGTGCGGCCACCAACCCCGACTTCCAGGTGCTGGCCCATGCCGGTGCACAGGTGAAGGCGGCTCTTGATGCCACCATCGCCCTCGGCGGGGAGAACTACGTGTTCTGGGGCGGCCGCGAAGGCTATATGACCCTGCTGAACACCAACATGAAGCGGGAGCTGGACCACCTGGCGCGCTTCCTGCACACGGCAAAGGATTATGCCCGCAAACAGGGTTTTACCGGCACCTTCTTCATTGAGCCGAAGCCGATGGAGCCCACGAAGCACCAGTACGATTACGACGCAGCCACGGTGATCGGCTTCCTGAACCAGTACGGACTGCAGAACGATTTCAAGCTGAACCTGGAAGTGAACCATGCCACCCTGGCCGGCCATACGTTCCAGCACGAGCTGCAGGTGGCGGTGGATGCCGGCCTGCTCGGCTCCATGGATGCCAACCGCGGCGACTACCAGAACGGCTGGGATACCGACCAGTTTCCCAACAACATCAACGAGCTGACCGAATGCATGCTCGTGATTCTGGAAGGCGGCGGCTTCAAGGGCGGCGGCATCAACTTCGATGCAAAGATCCGGCGCAACTCCACCGACCCGGTCGACCTGTTCTACGCGCATATCGGCGGCATCGATGCGTTTGCCCGTGCCCTCGTTACGGCCGATGCGATCCTCCAGAAATCGGACTACCGGCAGTTCCGCAGCGAGCGGTATGCTTCCTTTGATTCCGGCAAAGGAAAGGATTTTGAAGAAGGACGCCTTTCCCTCGAAGACCTGCGCAACATTGCCATCGAAGGCGGTGAGCCGGAAACCCGCAGCGGCCGCCAGGAATACCTGGAAATGGTCATCAACCGGTATATCTAAGTCTTTTAGTATAATACAATCGCGACATCCCTGCCGGTTCCCCGGCGGGGATTTTTATGCACCTGAATGGTTCCCGCAAAGACGCAAAGGATATTCCGTTTTGAATCATGATTGCAGGGAGGTACGATGTACGATTTACGAGGTACGAGGTAGGCATCCTTCGCTATTCTTCAATCGGTATTCCTTGTTCGTTATTCCCTCACTCCGGCAGAGGGGTTTCACGCAAAG
>DATAGL010000353.1:0-12201 GCA_036263755.1 Chitinophagaceae bacterium
ACGAGGCCGCTTATCACAAAGCCACCTCCGTTTACCTGCCGGACCGGGTGAATCCCATGCTTCCGGAACATATTTCCAACGTGCTCTGTTCGCTCCGGCCCCACGAAGACAAGCTGACGTTTTCGGCAGTGGTACAGATGACCCCGAAAGGACAGGTGAAAGAATCCTGGCTGGGCAAGACCATCATCCATTCCGACCACCGGTTTACCTACGAAGAGGTACAGGAAATCATTGAAAAAGGTGAAGGGCACCTTTCCGATGAGGTGCTGCTCCTGAACGAGCTGGCCCAGCGGCTGCGTAAAAAGCGCTTCGATAACGGGGCCATCAACTTCTCCTCCCAGGAAGTCCGCTTTAAGCTGGACGAAAAAGGAAACCCGATCGGTATCGTGGTAAAGGAAAGCAAGGAAGCCCACCAGCTCATCGAAGAGTTCATGCTCCTGGCCAACCGGATCGTAGCCGAAAGCATATCGAAAATTGAGGTCAATAAAAAACCTTTGCCGTTCCCGTACCGTGTCCACGACCTCCCGTCGGAGGAAAAGCTGCTTCCTTTTATGGCGTTCGCGCGGAAATTCGGCCATAAGTTCGACACCTCCTCACCCGAGGGCATTGCAGCTTCGTTTAACCAGATGCTCCAGGAAGCGAAGGGGAAGCCGGAACTCCATGTACTGGAACAGTTAGGCATCCGCACTATGGCCAAGGCCGCTTATACCACGGAAAATATCGGCCACTACGGGCTGGGCTTCGAGCATTATTGCCATTTTACCTCCCCGATCCGCCGGTACCCCGACATCCTAGTGCACCGCATTCTTCAGCAGGTGCTGAGCGATGATATCAAGGTGGACAAAAAACTGGAACAGAAGTGTAAGCACAGCAGCGAGCGGGAGCGGGCCGCCATGGAAGCGGAACGGGCCGCCAACAAGTACAAGCAGGTGCAGTACATGCAGAACTTCCTCGGAGATGAATTTGAAGGTGTGATCAGCGGCGTTTCCTCGTTCGGTTTCTGGGTGGAAACCGTAGAACAAAAGTGCGAGGGACTCGTCAGCCTGAACAGCCTGCTCGACTACGATGAATTCCGCCTCGTGGATACCGAATATGCGCTGGTAGGCATGCGCAGCGCACGGAAGTTCCGTATGGGCGATAAAGTGCGCATCAAAGTGGTAGCCGCCAACCTGATCAAGCGGCAGCTCGATTATGAATGGGTACTGGCCACCACCACCGAAGTACCTGAACCTGAAACCGCCGTCAAGCCTGCCAAACCGAAAAGCAAGGCCAAAAAGAAAAAGCACGAACCTTAATGCATACGTTTGAAGACCTGTCCGGGAAATTCGCCCGCCATTTCGAGCAGGAACATTTCCCGGAGCAGCCGGCCACTTTGTACGATCCCAACCGTTATTTTCTCCGGCTCGGCGGCAAACGCGTCCGGCCGGTACTTTGCCTTATGGGCAATGAGCTGTTCGACGAAATCTGTCCCGATGCCTGGCCGGTGGCAACGGCCGTGGAGCTCTTTCATAATTTCACACTCATTCACGACGATATCATGGACAAGGCGCCTTTGCGCCGGGGCATGGCCACCGTGCACCAGAAATACGGTTCCAGCACCGCCCTTCTGGCCGGCGATGTGATGCTGGTGGCTGCCTACGAGAACCTGAGCCGGGTGAATCCGCGCACCATCCGCCCGATCCTTGAGCTGTTCAACCGCACGGCCCGTGAAGTGTGCGAAGGCCAGCAGCTGGACATGGATTACGAATCGGCCGAACAGGCCTCCTTTGCTGCCTATGAGCACATGATCAACCTTAAAACATCGGTACTGCTGGCCGCCAGCCTGCAGATGGGCGCCGTACTGGGCGGTGCCGGCGACCGGAACCAGCACCTGTTGTATGAATTCGGCCGGAAGATCGGGCTCGCTTTCCAGGTGCAGGACGATTACCTGGACGCCTTCGGCGATCCGGAGAAATTCGGCAAGCAGGTTGGCGGCGACATCCTTGCCAATAAAAAGACTTTTCTCCTCATTCATGCGCTGGAAACGGCCACCGGCGCGCAAAAGGAACGGCTCGAATCATTGCTGCTCGGCAACGCTCCCGGCAAAGTGCAGGAAATGGTATCCATTTTCCGTGCCTGCGGCGTGGATGAATGGGCCAGGGAACTAAAGCAGCGCTATGCGGACGAAGCATTCGCACACCTGGAAGACATCGCGGTACTCTCCAAAAGAAAAGAGCCGTTGAAACAACTGGCTCTTTTTCTCACTAGCAGGGAGTATTGATTGAAACTTATCGGAACATCAGGAACAGGCAGGTAAGGATAACCCCGAGATCCAGGACAATACTCGCCAGGAAGGTCGGGATAGTGATCTTCGTCGGCATCGCAGCCAGGTTGGTCACCAGGGCCATACCCATAGCAATAAGGGCTACCACCCAGAACCCGATGAAGTTGCCCGAAAGGATGATAGCGAAAAGGGTGATGGGTGTCAGGGCGCAGCCATGTACCGCCAGGGCCAGTCCCAGCCAGCCGAAACGGTTTCGCTCCTGGCCTTCACACCAGCGGAGAAAGCGCCGGAACGTGCTATTACCGGTATTTGCAACAGGAGTATCGAGGGAGATCATTTGCTGGATAGTAGTGGTAGCCATGTTGTTTTGTTTTGTTACACAAATTTCCTTTCACGGAAGCGCTCCCTTTATGACCTGCCTGAATGCCCCGGGTGATCTTCCTCAGCTTCCGGCCTGCGCCCGGTCAGAATGTAGATAACATCCCGCCGGCGCTTTGTTTATTTTATCTATTTTGTCGCTTCAAATTTCCGTTCAAGGCCCATCCCTTATTCAGAAGAAAGCCGATTACCGAGATCATGCACGACAAGTCGGACAGCGAAGCCCACAAGCATGGACTGAGCCGGGTGCTGAATGTCCGGGACCTGACCTTTTTCGGTATTGCTGCCATTATCGGGGCGGGTTCCTTTTCCTCGCTGGGCGGTGCGGTTAATTCCGGGGGGCCGGGTGTGGTGGTACTGTTCATCATTTGCGGGATCGCCTGCGCCTTTACGGCCTTTTGTTATGCGGAATTTGCCAGCCGGATACCCGTTGCCGGCAGTGCATACACGTATGCCTATGCATCGTTCGGTGAACTGTTTGCCTGGATCATCGGCTGGGCGCTGATTATGGAGTATTCCATCGGCAATATTTATGTGGCATTTTCCTGGAGCGATTATTTCACCTCTTTCCTTGAAAAATTGAATGTGCACCTGCCCGATCACCTGACCTGCAGCTACCGGGAAGCCCAGGGCGCTATGGAATCCTATGCCCGACTGGGAGTGCAGGAACAGGCTGCCTATATGAATACCCGGGCCAATGTGGAGTTATACAATGCCTGGAACAAGGCACCAGTGGTGGCAGGACTTCGTTTTATCATCGACCTTCCGGCCCTGCTCATCAACCTGCTGATCACTTACCTGGTATTCCGGGGTGTGAAGGAAAGCCGCAATTTCAGTAATATCATGGTGATCCTGAAGATGGCCGTTGTACTCCTGGTGATCCTGGTGGGCGGGTTCCTTATCTTCTCCAACGATCTTACCTATAACTGGCTGCCGCAAACCCCCGAAGGCACGCGGTCATTTATGCCCAATGGATTCGGTGGTGTGATGACAGCGGTCAGCGGCGTCTTTTTCGCCTACATCGGCTTCGATGCGGTGTCGGTGCTGGCCGAGGAAAGCAAGAACCCGCAGCGCGATTTGCCCAGGGGCATGATCTGGTCGCTGGTCATCTGTACCGTAGTCTATATCCTGCTGACTTTTGTGCTGACGGGTGCTGTCCATTATGCGCGCTTTGCCAATGTGGGCGATCCGCTGGCCTTTATCTTTGAAGCGGAAAACCTGAACATCGGCTGGATGCAGTTCCTAGTGGCCATCTGCGCCGTCATTGCGATGACCTCCGTTTTGCTGGTCTTTCAGATGGGACAGCCGCGGATCTGGATGAGCATCAGCCGCGACGGACTGCTGCCACCGAAGTTCCAGGAGATCCATCCGAAATATAAAACGCCCTCCTTTGCCACCATCCTGACCGGTATCATGGTAGGCCTGCCCATCCTTTTTACCGACAAAACCTTTGTGCTGGATTTCACTTCCATCGGAACTTTGTTTGCTTTCGTGCTGGTGTGCGGAGGCGTTCTGCTGATACCGCGGAAAAGCGAGAAGGCCAAAGGGCGGTTCAACCTTCCCTACATCAACGGCCGCTTTATTTTCCCGGCACTGATCCTGGGAACCATCCTGTTTCTCGTGCTGAACAGGAGCTACCAGTATTTTCCCGAATTGCTGAACGGTGATTTTACCGATTATTCGGAAGCGGAAAACAGCCAGAATTATCTGTTTCAGACGCCGGCGGTAAAAGTGTCCACCATCCTTTTCTGGGTAATCTGCCTCGTGCTGGCGGTGATGAGCTTTTTGAAGCATTTATCCCTGATCCCCCTGCTGGGTCTCACGTCCTGCCTGTACCTGCTGACCGGGATGACAGCCACCAACTGGAAATGGTTCTTTATCTGGTTCGCGATCGGGCTGGTCATTTACTTCCTGTACGGCTTCCGGAAAAGCAAGCTCAATACCCTGCACCAATGGGCACCCGAAAAAGGGGAGGTATAAAACATCTGGCAATGGAGGATCGGCTGCATCTTCACTGGGAAAAGGCCATAGAAGGCCTTTCCTTGCCGTCAGACGTGTCCGGCAGGGTATGGAAGGAAATCCTGAGCACGTACCGGCAGCCGGAACGCCACTACCACAATACGGATCACCTGATCCGGATGCTGGAAGACCTGGAGCAGTATGGAACCGAAGGGGATGATTACCGGTCTATCCGGCTCAGCATATTTTTTCATGATCTGGTGTATGTACCCGGTCGTACGGACAATGAAACATTGAGTGCAGAGGCGGCTTATTCTTTCCTGCAGGTTGCCGGTGCCGGTGCCGGTACCGCTTTGGGCCGCCGGGTGGCGGATATGATCGAACAGACGGCCCATCATCATGCGGCGGTGCATCCCGGGGCCGACACCATGCTGTTCCTCGACCTTGACCTGGCTATTCTCGGGGCTCCACGGGAACGCTATAAAGCTTATTCGGAAGCCATCCGGAAGGAATACCATTCCGTGCCGGACGAGCTGTTCTTAACCGGCCGGCTGGGCTTTATTGAACGCCTGGAGGCACTTCCAGTCCTCTATTTCACCGATGCTTTCCGGCAGAACTTTGAAGAAAAAGCAAAAGCGAACCTCGGGTGGGAACGGATTGCACTTCTGCAACTGCTTTCGAAATAACTTTGGGGCATGAAGTTCCAGATCGGCGATAAAGTGCTTGTGCTGCATTCCAACGAGGAAGGCGAGGTAATTGAGATCATCAACCCAAAGATGGTGCTGGTGGATGTCCGTGGCGTACGGTTCCCGGCCTATATTGATCAGCTGGATTTTCCCTATTTCAAGCGGTTTTCCGAAAAAAAGGGCTTTGACAAAAAGCAGCCGAAGAAATTTGTGGAAGACGTAAAAAAGGAAAAGGCGCCGGCTCAGAAAGTACGGGACGGGGTTTGGCTATCTTTTCTCCCGGTAATGGATACCGATGAGTTTGGCGATGATGTGGTGCTGGAACTGAAGCTGCACCTCATTAACCGGACCGAGCTGCACCTTAAATTTATTTACCGGCTTCAGTTTTTCGGTAAAACAGAGTTTGAATTGAAGAACGAAGTGCTGCCCTTTTCCGATTTCTACCTGCATAATATTCCATTTGAAGACATGAGCGACAACCCTGCTTTCAGCGTGGAGTTTTCGCTGGCCCAGCCGCAGAAGGGCATGGCGGAGTACTATGAAACTTCGGTCCGCCTGAAGCCGAAACAGCTTTTCGACAAAATCGCGGAAATCAGCAAAAAGGGCGAAGCTACCTTTTCCTACCGGCTGTTTGAACATTACCCGAACGCACCGGTAGAGGACAAAATTGATGTGGGCATCCTGGCCAGCCGGGGCATCAAGGTATATGAGGCGAAGGAAGCCCGCCGCCACCTGCCACCGGCCCGCACCGTGGTGGACCTGCACATTGAAAAGCTGACGGCGGACTGGCAGGGCCTGTCCAATGCGGAGATCCTGGACCTGCAGATGCGGGAATTTGAAAAATGGTACGACCTGGCCATTGCCCACCGGCAGCCCAACCTGATCATCATTCACGGTGTGGGCAGCGGCCGCCTGCGCGATGAAATCCATGACGCGCTGCGGCTGAAGCGCGAGGTAAAGACTTTTGTGAACCAGTACCATCCGTCTTTCGGATACGGCGCCACGGAAATTTACCTTCAGTATAGATAAGCTTCGTGCAACGGTAAACTTCCGGGCCGTGTCAATCAAAAAAAAGAAGATGCGCAGCCTGGCTTATATCGTTTCCCTGTTCATGGTCATAGCCCTGTTTGTACTTTCCGGTTGTACCAAAGAGGAAGGTGAGGGCCTGGAAGGCGTATTCACCGGCACCTTCAACCGGGTGGGCCCGACAGTGCGTGCAGGCCAGGCGGATGTAACCTTATACCTGGCCAACGGAAAATTTTCGGGAACCTCCAGCAGGGAACAATTTCCGGCCATTTGTTCCGGCACCTTTTCCCTCAAAGGAGGACAAATCACTGCCAAAAATGCCTGCTTCTTTACGGCCAACTTTGACTGGACCCTTATCCTGGACGGTACGTTTACATACGAGCTTTCCGGCGACCGGCTGATACTGCAGCGCTCTTACGAAGAAGGGGTGTATGACCGGTATGAACTCCGGCGGGACCAGTAATCTTAACGTTTACGGGCTTGCTTTTCGGTTATCTTTGGGCGGTCACAGGCCGCGCTATCGCTCCCTGCCCCGGCAGGGGGAGGAAAGTCCGGACAGCAAAGAGCAACGTACCGGTTAAGCGCCGGGTGGTCTCCGGGCCAACAGACAGTGCCACAGAAAATAACTGTCCCCTTCGGCGGGATGAGGGTGAAAACGTGGGGTAAGAGCCCACGGCTCCGCGTGGTAACATCCGGAGCGGGTAAACCTTGCGTGCTGAAATGCCATGTATAGGGCCGTTACAGAACTGCTCGTTCTTGTATCCCGCACTGTCGGGGTCGCGGTCCAGGGTAGGCAGATAGATCCTGTCAGTAATGGCAGGGCCAGATAAATGATAGCGGTCCCGTTTTACGGGAAACAAAATCCGGCTTACAGGCCTGTGGCAATTTTTACTTTACACGATGGGGAAGGAGGCCTGTGCCTTTCTTCATAATTTCCAAAATTCCTTCTTTAAGGGATACAGAAAGCCGGTCCGGTGTATCATTCTTTCCCACTTTTCATAGACCCTTTGCAAATTACCATTGTAGGCGCCCGGAGATCCCGGGGCTTAACCGGCTGCCCAATACCTGCCAATGGTCCCGCCCAGTTCCATCAGCCAGGCAATGCCGAGGTGCACGGCCAGCCCGCCGATGATGGAGCGGGAATGATAGGTCACCACACCCAGGAAAATACCTCCGAAAAAAGAAGAAATGCATTCGCCCAGCGGCTTGCCGAAATGTATGGCACAATAAAACATGGCCATGGGCAGTATGGCTCCAGGGCCTACGAACCGCGCAAAGGCAAGTACCAGGAAACCCCGGAAAAATAACTCGATCCCGATAAAATCGCTCCCATAGGCTGCCTCATACAGAAGGAAACGCCAGGGTTGGCGTTCTCCCTGCGGCAGTTCATTTACCAGGTGGCTTTTGGGGTAGGTTTGCAGGAAGTCGGGCTGTGTGGCGGCAGCTGCAATCAGTGGCACCATAAACAACAGCATCAGGCCATAGGGCCGCAGGTCCAGTCCTTTGACGGTGAGGCCGTAAAAAGATTCCGGGGGTCCGGTGCGTTTCCATACAAACCATAACAGGAACCCCATGACAAGGAGCTTGAAAGGCCAGTAGAGTACCCGGTTCCAGTAAGGCTGTAGCTCGGGGCGGGCAGATACCGGGAACTGAAGGGTATAGGACATTTTCCAGGCAAAGAGGGCAGGGCCCAGCAGGCAAAGAAAAAGAAAAAGCCGGTCCTTCACCAGGAGCTGCCGGGCTTTTGCGGAAAGCAGATAAGGGAACAGGTACAGCAGCAGGAAAAGCCCGAACCAGGCACACCATTCAAATGCCTCGGAGCCCTGCTCTATCCGTGCAGACAGGCCGATACGGTAATTTATAAAGACGGTCAGGGACATCAACAGGGCGCTGGCAAAGAAGGGCGGCAGCGGTGTGGTACGGGCATAGGCCGTAATCTGGCGGAATATTTTTTTCATGCAGGAAAAGGGGAAGATACTATCGGGACCCGAGCTTTTTTATAATTCATTGCAGGACCCGGTGCCCTAAGGTTGACCGGCCAAAGTATGAAAAATCCGGACTGTTGCGCGGACGGATTCCTGTTCACATCAAAGGCGGCATTTCACCGGTGGATTATTACTATTATGCTCTTCCATGCAGGAAAGGCAGGCAGGTTATCTTTGCAGCAAAACAGCATATGGCAGAGGATTTACTGATCGCAAAGGGGACGAAGGATGAACAATACCAGAGCCTGCTGCCCCAGATAGCAGCGCTTATGGAAGGAGAGCCGGACCTGGTTGCCAACCTGGCCAATACTGCAGCGGCGCTGAAAGAGCAGTTCGGCTGGCTGTGGATCGGCTTTTACCTGGTGAAAGGGGGGGAACTTGTGCTTGGGCCTTTCCAGGGCCCCGTTGCCTGTACCCGCATCCGTAAAGGCCGCGGTGTATGCGGTACCAGCTGGGCGGAGGAACGGACCCTGGTGGTGCCGGATGTGGAGCAGTTTCTGGGGCATATTGCCTGCAGTTCGCTTTCCCGTTCGGAGATCGTTGTACCCCTGTGGCACGAAGGGAAGGTGGTAGGTGTACTGGACGCCGACAGTGCCGACCTGGAAGCTTTTGATGCCACGGATCAGCATTACCTGGAAAAGATCGTTGCCGGGATTTCTTTTGCTTAAGGTTCCGGCTCATCCGGACTTTCAAATTTATAATCCTCCCGCTCCGGATAAAAAACATCCAGCAGGGAGCAGGCCGTGAGGGCTTTACCCCCATGCGGGATATGCGGCGGAATGACGGCTATAACACCCGGTTCCAGCACCCGCAGCTCGTCGCCCACTTGCAGCTCAAAGGTTCCTTCCAGAACGTGCGCTACCTGCTCATGCGGGTGCTGGTGCACCGGCATGCGGGCCCCTTCGGTGACCAGCCAGTACACCAGTGTAAGCTGGCCGGTATGTACCGTGCGCGCAGTATACCCGGGAATCACTTCCCGCTGGGGTAATTCATGAATTTTGTAAAAGGGCATAAGTGCTATTCTGGCTGCAATATTACCGAAACCGGCCGGTCAGCGCCGCTGCCGCCGGTTGCCCGAGGTATCTTTCCGGGGTGCCGAGTAGCTGTTGCCATTACTGGAGGTAGCTTCCTCACCCGTTGGCGTGGCTGTTTGTCCGCTCTTCCACCGGTAATTCTTCCGGTGGTCCACTGATTTTTGTTTTTTGCTGCTTTTCTTATTGTTCCCCTTTTTAGCAGAGGCAGCGCCGGGAGATACAGAGGGCCCGTTGGAAGAAGAACCGCTGCCGGTTTGGGCCATGGCAGCCCCTGATAAGGCCAGGAATAAGCTTGCGCACAGAATCCATCGCTTCATCATATTCGGTTTTCGTTTACCTGCGCAAATACAAAGCCATTCTGCCGGTCATACAGGGCACAGATTTTTTAGCAGTTCCCGTAAAACAATATGATGCAGGAATACATGGAAAGCCCCGGCAGGAAAAACGGCAGCGAACAGCCTGGCGTGGAAGGCGACCGCAAATTGACCGGAAAGCGCGATGATACCGATGCCGCACGCGAAGAAGCCTTTGGAGATATTGAGCAGGATGCTGACCTCAGCATCCATAGCCCCAATGATGACCTGGATGAAGGGGAAACCGCCCGGCTGGGTGAGGACCGGACTGACCTGGTGTAAGCCTCTGCAATACCAGATTTAACGGCCGGGCCTGATTCGATTGGGGATTTGGTTGTTGACGGTATGGTACATTCCGGGAAAAGAATCTGAAGTTTGAAACGGGCCGAAAAAGGTTTCCTGTTTTTGGTTTATTCAGGACGAAGACGGCACGGAATTTCGTGTTTTTTTGTCTTAGCCCACAAAAAAACCAAGCTTCATGAAACAGGAAAGAAAAGTCTCCCCGTCCCAAACGGATCGGCCTGCCTTCGTTGATGCCGCAGCGCAGCCCGGTCGTTCAGCCGGACGGAGCGGTAAAAAAGAGGAGAGCGAAACGGAAAAAATTTCAGCCCGCATGCCCCGCCGAAGCCGCCTGGATGTTTTCATTGAAAACGATCTGTACGAACGGCAAAGCATTTGAACGGACGCAAAGGAAAACCCCTTCTAATATCTCAACCTTTATATATGCCCAACAGCAACATGGATAAAAACCGCAAACCAGAAGAGCAGAAAGTATTCGAACAAATGGATAACGAAGGAGCCTTTGCCCGTGAAGACGGCGCCACCGGGGAAGCCTACCTGGGTTCCGGCCAGGACGTAAGCGGCCGGGCGGACGAAGATTATGAAGACCGCGAAGCGCAGAATGTAAGCGACGACGGTCAGCGCCTGGAAGGTGAAGAAGCGGAAAGGGCCCGGAACAAAGCAGAAGAGGGCATCCGGCAGGGAAGAGAAGATTAGGCGAGGGCAACAATGGTGTTATATAATAATGCTTCCTGTTTACAGGCGCAGCATGGGGCGAATTCTCAATATAGTCACCCTACTTTACCTTTGTGTACCTGAACATCTTTACGTTCATTCTACTTATCTTCGCGGCCACTATGACACAGGAAGCAATTAAGGATATGAGGGACCGCGTAAGCGTCCTGAGGAGGTTTCTTTGACGTCGAGAACCGCACTCAAAAAATAAATAACGACAAGCAGCTTTCTCTGGCCCCGGGTTTCTGGGATGATAATGCCCGGGCCACATCCATTCTGAAAGAGATCAAGCTGAATGAATTCTGGGTAAAACTCTACGAGCAGGTCGAAGGCGCCGTAGAGGATTTTGCCATATTATATGAATTCTGGAAGGAAGGCGAAGGCTCCGAAGAGGAAGTGAAGGCTGCCCATGAAAAAGCCCTGGCAGAGATCGAAGAAGCCGAATTTAAAAGCACCCTCAATCAGCCGGAAGACGAGCTGCCCGCTGTGGTCCAGATCAATTCAGGAGCTGGTGGAACCGAGAGCCAGGACTGGGCCGAGATCCTTTCCCGCATGTACCGGATGTACGGCGAAAAGCAGGGGTGGAGCGTCAGTATTCTGGACTGGCAGGATGGCGACGGTGCCGGCATTAAAACCTGCACCCTGCAATTTGAAGGACCGTTTGCCTATGGTTTTCTCAAGGCCGAAAGCGGCGTGCACCGCCTGGTCCGCATTTCCCCCTTTGACAGCAATGCACGCCGGCATACCTCCTTCGCATCGGTGTACGTATATCCCCTGGTAGACGATACCATTACCATCGAAGTAAAAGACAGTGAAGTAAAAATGGAGACGGCCCGCAGCGGTGGTGCCGGTGGCCAGAACGTGAACAAGGTGGAAACGAAAGTGATGCTCACCCACCTGCCTACCGGAATTGTGGTGGTTTGTCAAACCGAGCGGACGCAGCTGGGTAACCGGGAAAAGGCCATGCAAATGCTGAAAAGCCGCCTTTACGAGGAGGAGATGCGAAAACGCGAGGCCATTAAGAATGCCAATAACGCCAGCAAGAAGAAGATTGAATGGGGTTCTCAGATCCGCAGTTACGTGTTCCATCCTTATAAGATGATCAAGGATCACCGGACCGATTTCGAAGTCGGCAACGTACAGCCGGTAATGGATGGCGAACTGGATGGTTTTATCAAAGCCTACCTGATGATGGAAAAAGAAGAAAGCAGCAATGCTTAAACGTCCTTGTGGCTGTTTTCCGGCACAGTTCAACATCTGAATCGCTTGCAGGTAATGCCTTTTATTAGCGGCGTCCCGATATTCGGCAACAATGAATCGGGAATTCAGTTTTGTCAATCCGTACGCCATTTCATCCCTGCAGGCGGTTGCATTCATTCACCTATTGACTATTCATTAATAATAACACATCATGAACCTTGGATATTTCGCTTACCCGCTGCCGCCCAATGAACCGGTTCTTTCGTACGCTCCCGGTACACCCGAGCGGACAGCATTGAAGAA
>DATAGL010000354.1:0-3593 GCA_036263755.1 Chitinophagaceae bacterium
TAGATGATCGCGGTTGATATGCCCCATGGGGACGGATTCCCACCATATTGCACATCCTAAACCCCGTGAAATCCGTATATGGTAAGGGCTGTACGCCTGTTTTGAGGTAAGCGTGCCGCAAAAATACAGGTTGTTCAGGGACATTGTGCCAAGAACACCCCACTAATAATAATGGTAAGAACTTTGTTTACATTTACATAAAGCGAAGATCATGGTCAGCAAGATTTCGGCAGGCGTGGAGGTAAGTGTGGAGACATTCTATCAGCAGGATTTTTCCAATCCGTTGCAATCGGAATACATGTTCGCTTACCGCATCACCATAGAAAACCACAATAATTACCCGGTAAAGCTGCACAGCCGGCACTGGTATATTTTTGATTCCAACGGGAGCTACCGGGAAGTGGAAGGTGAAGGCGTAGTGGGCATGCAGCCGGTGATTTCCAACGGCGATCATTACCAGTATGTCAGCGGCTGCAACCTCCATTCCGAGATGGGCCGCATGCACGGTACGTACCTGATGGAGAACCTCAATACGCAGGAACTGTTTGAAGTGAACATCCCGGCCTTCGAGATGGTCACCCCGTTCAAATACAACTAACCGGCCCCCGGCTTATTTCGGGCGGTAGGCCGCTTCCTCGTACACGGTGCGGGCCGGCGTTGCCAGCACCTCCTGCAAACCCAGGCCTTTCTTCCCGGCAAATTTCCGTACAATCTGCCAGCCCACCCACTGACCCAGGTTGCCGGGCGAACTTTCCGGCATGTTCTGCGTAAAAGGCGCCTCGCCGATGTACCGCTGGATCACGTACGGCTCAATGGAATAGATATCTTTCTCGGTACTGAGGATAAAACTCCAGATGTTCCCTTCATTTTCTTCGGCCCAGGCCAGCTGCTTCCCGGTGTACCCGGTCTTCAGACTATCGGCCGCATCGGGCAGGAAATGATCGAGCAGGTACCATTGTTTCCCTTTTTCAATCATCTGTTCAATTAGCGGCCGCCCCGCCGATGAATCGGGGTAAATGTCGTCCACGATGGCCTTCATCGCATTGACGCTCATATACTCTTTATCGAACCGGCGCGAAATATAGGAAGGATAGAGCTGCTGAATGGGCAGCAGCTGGTATACCGAGAAATGCTTCCCGGCGTACTGGTGCAGGCCGATACCGAGATGGGTAGGGGTCAGGATTACACCCGGCGCATCAAAGGTGGCAATAAAGGTGACGGCCTTCGGCACGCGGTAGGCTGGGTAATAATGCTTTACGTAACGGAAGCCTTCTTCCAGCTCCCGTTTCAGAAAATTAAGGTCCGGATACTTCTGCCGCAGGCTGTCGTAAATGGGCCGGTAGTCGCTAAGGATGCTGCGCAGGGCTCCCGGCGCGGCGGGGTCCGTGGCATTGAGCTGCAGGATGTCGCGGAAAAAAACGGGACTGAACTGGGGGAAACTCCGGCTCAGTGCTGCCAGTCCCGGAGCCAGGTTGTTCGTGTCCAAGGAAAAGAAAGCGGGCTCGAAGCGTTCCACCGGAACGGAAACTTTGATGCCGGATACATCCGGCTTGTTTTCATCGTTTCCACAGGACAGGACGAGCATGCATATTGCAAGTAGGTATACACGGAACATAGGTGATAAACGGCTGAATTCGTTAATTATTACGGAACTTTGGCGCACCATACAAAGAAGCGAAACCAATGAAGATCTTACTGGCGCAGCAAAATTACCATATTGGAAACTTCGAAGATAACGCGCGCAAGATTATCGAGGCGATCAGGCGGGCCAAAAGCGCGGGTGCCGACCTGGTGCTGTTCTCCGAGCTCTGCCTCTGCGGCTACCCGCCCCGCGACTTCCTTGAATTTGAGGACTTCATCAGCCAGTGCTACCATACCATTGATCGCATTAAAGAGCACGCCGATACGGTGGGCGTGCTGATCGGCGGACCGGCCCGCAATCCCAACCGGGAAGGGAAAGACCTGTTCAACACTGCGTTTTTTCTTTATGAAAAAGAAATAAAGGCCGAAGTACACAAAACCCTGCTGCCTACCTACGACGTATTCGACGAGAACCGTTATTTCGAGCCGGCCTTCGAATGGAACGTGATCCCCTTTAAAGGCAAAAAGCTGGCAGTGACCATCTGCGAGGATATCTGGAACCTGGGCGACAACCCGCTCTACCGGCAGACGCCCATGGAAGTGCTGATTGGCCAGGGGCCGGATGTGATGCTCAACCTTTCGGCCTCCCCGTATAATTATGCCCAGGACGTAGTGCGCAAAAGCATCGTGGAAGCCCACGCCGCCAAGTACGCCCTGCCCATGCTCTACTGCAACACTGTGGGATCGCAGACCGAGATCGTGTTCGACGGCGGCTCGCTGGTGTACGACTGCAACGGGCAGCTGGTGCACGAACTGAAGTATTTTGAAGAAGACGAGATGCTGGTAGACCTGGAGGAACTTACCCGCCGCCAACCGGCACCGGCCGTGGCGCACAAGTATTATTATTCGGCCACCGAAGTGGGGCGCGATACCGATACGCTGGAATACCTGATGAATGAAAAGAACATCAGCGAGATCCACCAGGCCCTGTTGCTCGGCATCCGTGACTATTTCCGCAAGATGGGCTTTTCAAAGGCAATCCTCGGTGCTTCGGGCGGGATCGACAGCGCCGTGGTGCAGGCCCTGGCAGTGGAGGCGCTGGGGGCTGAGAACGTACGCGTGCTGCTGATGCCTTCTGAATACTCTTCGGGTCATTCCGTATCGGATGCCGAGCAATTGTCGCAGAACCTCGGCAACGCCTACGACATCGTTCCCATCAAAGGCGTGTACGATTCCTTCCTGGGCACCCTGGGACCGATCTTTAAAGACCTGCCTTTTTCCGTGGCCGAAGAAAACCTGCAGAGCCGCACGCGGGGCAACCTGCTGATGGCCGTGGCCAACAAGTTCGGCTACATCCTGCTGAACACCTCCAACAAAAGCGAGCTGGCCACCGGGTATGGTACCCTTTATGGCGACATGGCCGGCGGGCTATCCGTGCTCGGCGACCTGTACAAAATGCAGGTATATGCCCTGGCCCGATACATCAACCGGAACGGTGAAATCATCCCGGATCATATCCTGACCAAGGCTCCTTCGGCGGAGCTGCGCCCGAACCAGAAGGACAGCGACAGCCTGCCCGATTACCCCGTGCTCGACCGGGTGCTGTACCAGTACATCGAGTTGCGTCAGGGGCCGAAAGAAATCATTGCCCAGGGGTATGATGCCGCGCTGGTGGCCCGGATCCTGCGGCTGGTCAATATGAACGAATACAAACGCAACCAGTTCTGTCCCATCATCCGTGTCAGCTGCAAGGCGTTCGGGGTGGGCCGGAGGCTGCCGATTGTAGGGAAGTACCTGTCGTGAGGGTTTGGAGTTTGTGGTTTGGGGTTGGATTACCGGATTTGGTTTCACGCAGAGGAAAGGAGAAAAGGAGGACGCGGAGAAAATACTCCATAGCTCCTTTTCTCCTTTCCTCTGCGCGAAAATAAAATCCTTAAATCCTAATCGGGTGAATCCCTCCGGAATCCTGTCCATCCGCGGTTATGGTGCGGTATTTGTTAAATGTTGACGCC
>DATAGL010000355.1:0-4101 GCA_036263755.1 Chitinophagaceae bacterium
TGTCTCTCCCTGGGGTGATGGCGGGGTAAGGGAGGCTTCTTCCCGGACTGGATTGTCTTGCTGTGCGGCAGGAGCATCGACGGTGCCTGATGGGGCCGTGGCCGGCAGGGCAGCGGTTTCGTCAGAAACAGCCGGCTTGGAGAAAAAAAGGTTGACCAGGAAGGCAAAGGCAAGGACCGAGGCCGCCACCGCAGCATACCGGACCGGCTTTCGCCAGCGGCGGAAAAGCGGTACGACGGGTGCTTCCGTCCGGGTTTCCTCTTCGAGGGAGGCCGCCACTGCCTCCCAGACGTGCGCCGGGGGCGCCTGCTCGTACTGGTGCAGCCGTTCGCCCAGACCGGCCGTTCCGGAGTTCTCCAGGCCAGCAACGATACCTTCCCAGGCGCGGGCGGGGGGCTCGGCCTCGTAGTGATATAAACGTTTCTGGAAGGATTGACTCATTGCTACGGTATCAGCTTTTTTTTCTCGAAATGTTTTTTTACCAGGTCCTGCAGGATCAGCTTGGCCCTGGAAAGTTGCGATTTGCTGGTGCCTTCGCTGATGCCCAGGATCTCGGCGATCTGCTTATGCGTATACCCTTCCACCACATACATGTTAAACACGGTACGGTAACCGGGTGATAGTTCCTGCACCAGGCCGATGATATCTTTCTCGGCCAGATTGTCCAGCACCGAAAGGTAATCGCCTTCCACCGTATTCTCCTCTTTTTCGGTTATGGGCTGCAGATACGTCTTGCGGCGGAAGTGCTCAATGGCCGTGTTGACAAATATGCGGCGGATCCAACCTTCAAAAGAGCCTTCTCCCCGGAAAGAGCCGATTTTCCTGTACACTTTGATAAAGCCTTCCTGCAGGATGTCTTCTGCTTCCTCATGATTCCCGGCGTACCGGAGGCACACGGCGAACATCTTCGGTGCAAAACGCTGGTACAGTTCAAACTGCATTTTGCGGTCGCCCGAGCGGCATCCTTCAATTAAGTCGGATTCTGGAATCATTTGGTTGCTTGTCCCGTTCAATCCTGCTGATTATAGCCTATGGTATTCAAAAACTCGACCAGTTTGTTTACGGCCCTGCTGCGGTGACTGTAGCGGTTTTTTTCGGCCAGGTCCATTTCGGCAAAGGTTTTATCCGTGCCTTCCGGAACAAAAACCGGGTCGTAGCCGAATCCCTTGGTCCCGCGGGGCGCTTCGGTAATGGTGCCCGGGCAGATGCCTTCAAAATAATGCGCGCTGTTGTTGAGTTGCAGGTAAATGACCGTCCGGAACTGTGCCGAGCGATGGGCGTTGCCTTTCAGCTCTTCCAGGAGCTTCCGGATGTTGGCGGCCGGGTCGGACGGTTCCCCGGCATACCGGGCGCTGCGCACGCCGGGTGCCCCGTCCAGGGCGGCCACTTCCAGCCCCGAGTCATCGCTCAGGCAGGGTTTGCCCGATCGTGCGAAAATTGTTCTTCCCTTTTCGGCTGCATTTTCCTCCAGGGTAGGGTGGGGTTCGGGAATGTCGATATCGATCCCTGCATCCTGCAAGGTGCGGACGAGGATCGTAGGCGGGAGAACGGCTTTGAGTTCCTCCACTTTATGCGAATTATTAGTAGCCAGTATCAATTCCATGAACAACAATTAAAGACAGAAAAGGGTTTTGAGTCCGGCCCAGAGTTTTCCTTTCAGGACTTTATCCTGCTCGATGTGAGGCAGGGGCGGCGCAAAGAGGTAAGTAGCGCCGTCAAATGCCTGCAACTGGAACGGAGGAAACTGTACCGGGAGTCCGAATCGCACGGGTTCTACCCCGAACAGCAGTATCTGCCGGCTGTGGAAATGCGCCAGCACCTCTTTGTAATCCTGGCCGGCGGTATGGAAGTGGTTGATGATGGCCACATCGGCGATGCTCAGCTTGCAGGCGGCCAGCACGGAGGAAAGAAACTGCAGCGATGCATCCGTCAGGAAAGGCAGCTCCGCTTCTTCCACCACTACGAGGATGCCTTTTTTACCGGAACCGAGGAAGCGGAAGGAGGGCATATCGGAGGATGGAGCCGGAGGGGCAGGCAGTGCCTCCACAAGCGTTCGGGTGTAAAGGCCCGCCACCAGGTGCGGATGCAGCGAAATGTTGTTCAGGTCCATGTTTGAGGTGGGGCTGCCCGGCTTCTGGGCTTTTTTTCGTTAATTTGCTGCGCTAAAATACTCATTATGGTTGCTACTTCGGATATATCTGTTACGAGGGTGGAGCGCAGCAAGCTGCAGGACCTGAACTTAGAGAACATTCCCTTTGGCCGGGTGTTTACGGACCACATGCTGGAAGCCGACTACGTGGACGGGGAATGGAAGAACGTGGAGATCAAGCCCTACGGCCCCCTGCTGCTGGACCCTTCCCTGGCGGCCCTGCATTATGGCCAGGCGATCTTCGAAGGGATCAAGGCTTATAAAGATGCCGAAGGCAACCCTTATATTTTCCGCCTCCAGGACAACTTCCTGCGGTTCAACCTTTCGGCGGAGCGCATGCAGATGCCGGCCGTGCCGGAAGAGCTGTTCGTGGAAGGGCTGAAGCAGCTGATTTCCCTGGAAAAGGCCTGGATTCCCAGCTTTCCGCACCATTCGCTGTATATCCGGCCGTTCATGTTCTCCTCTGACGAGGCCATTGGCGTTCGTCCTTCAGAAAACTACAAGTTCCTGGTGATCCTGAGCCCTACAGGCCCTTACTTCAATACCCCCATCCGCATCTATGTGGAAGAAAAATACGTGCGGGCCGTACCCGGCGGCGTAGGCTTTGCCAAAACCGCAGGGAACTACGCTGCAGCGATGCATCCCACGGCCGAAGCCCGGAAAAAAGGCTACGACCAGGTACTGTGGACCGATGCCTTCGAGCACAAGTACGTGCAGGAGTGCGGTACCATGAACGTGGTGTTCATCATCGGCGACAAGGCCATCACTCCGGACCTCGAAGCCGGCACCATCCTGGCCGGGGTTACCCGTAACAGCGTGCTGACCCTGCTTCAGGAACTCGGCTATACGGTGGAAGAGCGCTCCATTTCCATCGACGAGATTATTGATGCCTATAAAGCCGGCTCGCTGAAAGAAGTGTTCGGTACCGGTACGGCGGCCACGATCACTTCCATCCGGGAATTGCGGTACAAGGACTTTGTGATGAACTTCGACGTCGAAACCTGGAAAGCGGCGCCGGCTGTAGCGGAATGGCTCACCGATATCCGGGAGGGCCGCAAGGAAGACAAGTGGGGCTGGATGGTGCGTGCCTGAGTTCCAGACGCTTATAGCGTCTGTTTCAATGGTCAGGGAAGCGGTCTTTACCCTTTCTTAACCGTTTTTTAAGTATATTTTTTCGATTTCGGATGGCATTTTTTGGTTATTCACCCTCAGGACTATACCTTTGCCGTCCCAAAAATAAAGGTTTGTAATGCCTACTATTCAGCAATTAGTACGTAAAGGAAGAGAAATCATTCGCGCCAAGAGCAAGTCGCGGGCTTTGGATAGCTGCCCCCAGCGTCGTGGCGTTTGTACCCGTGTATACACTACCACTCCCAAAAAGCCGAACTCTGCGCTGCGCAAGGTAGCCAAGGTTCGCCTGACCAATAAAGTTGAGGTGATCGCATACATTCCCGGTGAAGGACACAACCTGCAGGAACACTCCATCGTGCTGATCCGCGGTGGCCGGGTAAAAGACCTCCCGGGTGTACGTTACCATATCGTACGGGGTTCGCTGGATACGGCCGGTGTTAAAGACCGGAAGAAGAGCCGCTCCAAATACGGTACGAAGAAAGACAAAGGCGGCGCGAAACCGGCAGCCGGCGGCAAGAAAAAATAAGGATCGCAGCAGCCCCTGAAAAGGCGGCGGCCTGCAGATAATAAAACAGTTAAACCAAAGGATACTGCCAGCTCCTGCTGGTAAAGTCCGAAAATCAGTGATACGATGCGTAAATCACAAGCAAAAAAACTTCCTTTAGCTCCAGATCCCCGTTACAACGACAAGCTGGTTACCCGTTTTGTGAACAACATCATGTGGGAAGGAAAAAAGAGCGTGGCGTTTGATATTTTCTATAACGCCCTGGAGAAAGTAGCCAAAACTACCGGTGAGGACGGCTATGAGATCTGGAAGCGTG
>DATAGL010000356.1:0-3170 GCA_036263755.1 Chitinophagaceae bacterium
GGCCGTCCAGATCCCGGTGAAGGATTCCATCTTCAACCTGGCCCCCGGCGGAGTGTTTGGTCCTTACCTCGACGACAACTCCTACGTAATTGCCCGTAAAGTGGAAAGCCGCAGCCTGCCCGACTCCGTTAAATGCCGTCATATATTATTAGGAACCGCCAACCCGCAGACTGGTCAGCCCCTTATGCCGGATTCGGTGGCCAAAGCCAAAGCCGACTCCGTTGCTGCCGCCATCCGCGGTGGTGCCAACTTCGACACGCTGGCCGCCCGTTATTCCACCGACCAGGCTGCCCAGCAAACCGGCGGTGTCATGACCTTCTCCTCTACCCAGATCCAGGGAGAGAACTTCGCGCCTGAGTTTGGCCGCTTTATCCTCCTGGAAGGCAAGCCCGGCGACAAGCAGGTAATAAAGACCAACTTCGGCTACCACTACATTGAGATCATGGAGCACATGAATGTGCAACCGCACCATAAAGTAGCCTACCTGGCCAAACCCATCACCGCCAGCCAGGAAACCGAAGACGCTGCGTCCGCACGGGCCGCTTCTTTTGCCGGTAGCAGCACCAATCCCAAAACCTTCCAGGCCAACTACGACAAGAACCTGAAAGGCCAGGGTGTGAATATGTTCCCCGCCGCCGACCTGCGCGCAACGGATTATTCCATTGCCGGCCTCGGTAACTCCCGCGAGTTTGTAAAGGCTATTTTCGATGCCGATGTAAACGACGTACTGCAGCCCTTCCGCGTAGGTGATGCTTACGTAGTAGCCGCCGTAACGGAAGTGAACAAGCCGGGCCTCGCCTCTGTCCGGAAAGCCCGCCCGATCGTGGAGCCTATCCTGAAAAACGAAAAAAAGGCCGCCCGCATCAAGCAGCGCCTCGGAAAGATCACTACACTGGAAGCCGCGGCTACTGCTTACGGCCAGCAGGTACAGGTTGCTGACTCTATTTCCTTTGTGAACAATACCCAGATGGGCTTTGTGCCGAAAGTGACCGGTGCCATTTTCAACGCTGCCAACCGCGGCAAAGTGGTTCCCGAAGCCCTGGAAGAAGTAGGTGGCGTGTTCGTGGTGCGTGTGGAAAACGTGTCGGCCACATCCGTGCCGCCGATGGACATTGCCCAGCAGCGCCAAATGCTGCAGATGCAGTACCGCCAGCAGATGAGCCAGGCGATGATGTATGGCCAGTCGCCGCTGCAGTTCCTGCGCAATGCCGCCAAGATCAAGGACAACCGTTCCCGCTTCTATTAAACAGCAGCTTTATAAAAGAATGGAAAGCCACCACGCCCCGCGTGGTGGCTTTTTTGTTACCATTTCCTTAATAAGGGAAGGAACTACCTTTGCATTATGAGTGACCTGATCGTAAACAAGGTGGCCGGGTCCGGCCTGATCACGCTGGATCTCGAAAAATACCTGCCACGTACCGAAATCGTGGCTTTCGACCTGAAGGACTTTCTGTTCATGGGGTTGATCCTGAAAGAGAAAGATTACCGGGAACAGCTGAAGAACACCGACTGGGAAGCGTACCGCGGTAAAGCGGCGGCCATCGGTTGCAGTGTGGATGCAATCATCCCTGTCTGGGCCTATATGCTGGCGGCTGCCTACCTGGAGCCGGTAGCCGCCGATATTTATATGGGTACCGCCGCCGACATGTACAAGCACCTGCTGCTGAAGAACCTGGCTGCCATCGATCCGGCGGAATTCAACGACCAGCGGGTGGTGGTAAAAGGCTGCGGGGATATTCCCATCGAGCCTTATGCCTATGCGGAAATCACCCGCTTACTGCGTCCGGTAGCCAAAAGTATCATGTACGGAGAACCCTGCAGTACCGTACCCATCTATAAAAAGAAATAGGCTGATGAGAATACTTTTCACCGCCGCATTGCTGGCCGGCATACTGGCTGGCTGCACCAATAACAATGAGGGAAGCAATGCATCCGCGGATATCGAAAATGCGGATTCCATTGCCACAGAAACAGAATCGCCCGACGCCCGGGGTGCCGCAGCGCTCGCTGCCCGGTTTCCGGGCTACCTGGGTTTTCTGAAGGCGGAGGATAGTGCCTTCCAGGCGGCTTCCTTCGAGCAGGGTGCGCAGGACAGTCTTCCGGTTCTGCCCTATTATCCCATTGGCGAGGAAGAAAAGTATTCCAAACTGAAACACCTGCTGATCTTCAACGCCGATTCTTCCCTGGCCCTCGATCTTTTCTTATACAATGCTGAGGTACTGCCCGGCGACACCGGCAAGGGGTATAAATTACCGGAAGGTCCCGATACGGAAGTGGGACTGATCGACTGGAAAAAGAAGACCCGGCGCCGCGTTCTGTTCCTTGGTTCGGCAGGTGCGGTTGTGGACGGGGCCTGGGTGGCGCCGGACCGGTTTGTACTGGCGGGTGCCGAAACCATCGATACCGATCAGCTGAAACCGGTGCTCTGGCAGGTAAACCTGGCGGACAGCAGTATCCAGACCATCTTTTACCCCGATACGCTCCGTGCACGGCTTCATGCCTACAAAAACCCGCAGCTGCAGCAACAGCGGCCCCTTCGAGAAACACCCGTTGAGGAGAACAGGAATTAGACAGGATAGGAGAACGGTCTGCCCGCAGGACTGCTTCCCCAATTGCTAAACTTACTCTTTTAAAAAATCTTTCCGGAAGCTAATCATCGTGTGCATCCATTAAAAATCGTGCAGCTCCGCGGTTAAAACCAACCCCTGCGTTTAAAGGCCACCAGCATTCCCACCGGGATCAGCAGCATGGCACCGACCGCCGTATAAAATCCCCAGGTATTGTGGGCAGTGGGGATAACGTCGAAGTTCATCCCGAAGATGCCCCCGATCACGGTAGCAGGCGCCATCAGGCAGGTAACGATGGCCATTACCTTCATCACTTCGTTCATGCGCAGGTTCACATTGTTGATATACAGGTCCTGCATGCTGATGAGTACATCGCGGTAGTTCTCGCTGAGGTCGTGTGCCTGGATGATGTGGTCGTGCACATCCTTGAAGTATTTATTGGTGCGCTCGTCCAGCAGTTCGCTTTCCGAACGGATAATCCCGCCGATGAGGTCCCGCACCGGCCCAATGTTGCGTTTCAGTACGATCAGTTCCTTGCGGAGCTGGGTGATGCGCGCCAGCGACCGCTGGTTGGATCTGCGCAGGACTTCCTCCTCCGTGGTT
>DATAGL010000357.1:0-3970 GCA_036263755.1 Chitinophagaceae bacterium
AAGCGCAGGCCATCATCCGCCGCAATCCCAACCCCCTGGCGTTCTACGTATTCACCTCCGATAGGAAAAAGGCCGACCGCTGGATGCAGTCCGTGCCCTGCGGCGGCGGCTGCGTGAACAATGCCAGCTGGCACCTGACCAATCACCACCTGCCCTTCGGTGGACGCGGCGCTTCGGGTACCGGTGCCTACCACGGCCGCTTTTCCTTCGACACCTTCAGCCACCTGAAGGCCGTCATGCACACCCCGTCCTGGTTCGACCCGGCCCTGAAATACCCGCCGTGGAAGGGAAAGCTGAACCTTTTTAAGAAGGTGATCCGGTAGGAAGCAGCGGGCGTTGGAGGTTTAAGGTTTGAAGTTTAAGGTTGTTTCGGGTGGAAGGGGTTTGGGGTTTGTAGTTTGTGGTTTGTGGTTAAATGGAAAACCATCCTTGTGAAAGAAACGGAGTGAAGATTTACTCTATTGCTCTATAAGTAAAATACACCAATGCTTACGCTACCCATCCGTACATCGTACATCATACATCGTAAATCGTACATCGAACGTCTTCCCGGAAACCATCTTCTGCTCTCTAAAACCGGATATTCGCTTTTCCCTTCTTTCCGTTTTTCTTTTTCCATTTCGGGCCTTCCTTCAGGATGCGCACGGCTTCCTGGTCGCACTTGGCGCAGAGGGATTTGGTGACCTTGATGTTGACCGGCTCGCCCTGTTCGTTGATGTCGAAGGAAAGGCGCACGACGCCGCGCTCCTGCACCTCGAGTTCTTCGTTGGATTTGAGGTTCAGGGCCACGTATTCGTCGAAGGTGCCCCAGCCCAGTTCGGGCTCGGCGGCTTCCACGGTGATGCGCGGGGCGCCGCGTTCTTTCACCTGCACGCCGGCCGCCTTGCCCATCACCACCGCTTCGCCAGGGTTACCCGCTTCGTCGAGCACGACTTTGGGCTGCTCCTGCGGAAGGAGGGAAAGGTTGCGCGTGCGGTATCCCAGCGAGGAGATGGCCACCTGGGCAACAGAGTCGGGAACAGCGAAATTGAAATAGCCGTTGGCGTCGGAACGGAACCGCGTTGCATGGTTTTGGACAGGCAGCTGATTCATGACCCGGATATCGGCGTACGGTACGGCATTGTTGTTGGAGTCCACCACGCGGCCACGGAAATTGAATTGGTGGTTCAATGCCCCGTTGGTTTCCGCGGTGCGGGCCATGCGGTTTTGCACCAGGGTATTATCCGCTGCCGGCGGAGCGGTCAATGGTGCCGTGACGGTGGCAGCAGGCTCCTGCCGGGCCTCGCCGGCAGCGGCTACCGGCGGAGCCACCTGGGCTTCTTCCGCATCCGTGGTGACGGGGCGGGAGCGGGTGTTGTTTTGTTGCACACTGGCCTCCGGCTGCGGGGCGGTGTCCGCCTGGGTATGAAAGCCATAGGTGCTTTCACCGGCGTTCCCGGCCCGCGTTTCCGGGGCGGCAAGGCCGGCCGAATCCGCAGCCAGGGGCACGGCAGCTACCGAATCGGCGGTTTCGCTCCTGCTTTCCCGCGCAGACGTATCGAGGGCCAGGTCGCGGCTGCCGGTCTGGGTGAGCCGGTAGGCCAGGTAGCCGCTTCCGGCTACCAGCAGGAACAGGGCGGCGGCTTTAAATAAGTTGATGGGGATCACGGTCCCGCGCTTCCGTTCGCCCGACAGGCGCCGGGCCAGCCGGCTTTTCAGTTCGTCGCTGTCGGCTGCGGCGGTGGGGGTGAGGCGGTAGCCTTCGAGGGCGTCGGCCAGGAAGGGGTCTTCCAGCGCCGCTTTCTCGAGGGCATGCATTTCCGCCGGGTTCATCTGCCCGCTGTGGTAGCGTTCGATGTCCCGGGCGGTAAAGGGGGCATTATGGGAAGACGACAGGGCCATTACAGCATTAACGCGTTTTTACTGGTTTTTTCCATACAGATCTTCAGGTTGCGCCGCCCGTTCTGGATAAAGCTGCGCACCTTGTTCCAATCCAGGCCGGTTTGCTCGGCAATTTCCTTGTAGCACTTTTCCTGCAGGTAAAAGAGCTCCACCGCCTGGCGCTGCTCGGTGTTCAGTTGTTCGAGGCAGCCCTGCAGCTGGCGGAAATGCTCTTCTTTTTCCAGCGCACCATTCAGATGCACCGGATCCTCGTTTTGCATAAGCGAAACATCTACGGCCGCCTTGGAGAATTTTTTGCCCGAGCGGAGCTGCATCAGGCAGTGGTTCTTGGCCACCTGGTGCAGCCAGGCCCGGAAGTGCTGGACCTCGTGGCGCTTCAGCTTTTCGATCAGCTCCTCGAAGATCGCCAGCGTGCTGTCTTTTGCTTCCTCCTCGTCTTTAAGGTAGTTCAGGCATACGCCGTATACGAGGTCCATGTAGCGCTGGTACAGTTCCCCGACCAGGTCCAGGTTGCCCGAAGCCTTGTACCGGCCGATCAATTCTTCATCCGGCAGCGGGGAAGCCGATATGTTCTTCAGGAAGCGCACGGTTTAAAAGTAGGACAAATTGTACAGCCGGAAGAACCTCCCGCCGTTAAAAATGGCCCGGTGGAGGGCCCGGAACGCGCTTTTCACTAAAGGTGGTAAGGATTTTCTTTACGCGGGTTCAGGACTCTTCACTAGCCGGCCGAAATAGAAAGGACAAACCTTGCCCGGGAAGAAAGGGCGCTGCATCTTTACATCATCCAAGTGATCCGATAAAAAACCAGACCGATCCAGTATCCAAAACCAACTTCCAATCCTGTGAAAAGTTCTACATCCAATCCTTGAAAATCTAACAGGCGTCCGTCCGAAGGAAAACTACCGGATTTTAACGACGAACATTTATTATACGCCTGCATTTTCAAAAAGTAAGCTCCCGACAGGGGGCTTATTTTTTTAGCGGCAAGCTGTAAGCTGCAAGCTACGAGCTACAAGCTACAAGCTGCGAGCCACGAGCTGCGAGGGGGGTGTACTCTGTGGCACTGCTGCCGCTGCGCGAAATGGTGTTACTGATTAAGTTCATTGCTGTACCCGTAAACACATCGTACACCGTACATCGTAAATCCTTTATCTTTTTCTTAACAGTCCTGCCCTTGCAAATGGCTCGTTCTCCCGCTTAAATTCAGCTTCAAAATCTCCCCTCAATTTTATGGAATCTTCATCCGATGACGGCGACCCTGCCGCCACCTCCCGGGCCAAGGTGCTTGGCCTCGTTCTGCTCTTTTTATGCGCCTGCAGCCAGCAGGTAAAAGAATCTTCCCGCAGCGTGGCCCGCGTCCGGACTGCACCGCCGCCCGCCGCCAAAGAAGTGGCCAAAGCGCCGCCGAAGAAAAAGAAGAAAAAGCTGTACCTCACCTTCGACGACGGTCCGAACCGCGGTACCGGCAACGTGCTGCACATCACCCGCGACGAGCAGGTGCCGGTTACCTTCTTTATCATCGGCGAACACGTGTTTGCTTCCTCGGTGCAGCGGCGCACCTGGGACAGCCTGCAGATGGCCGAGCACATTGCCCTGTGCAACCACAGCTACAGCCATGCGCACAACCGCTTCTCGGATTTTTACGCCGACCCCGATTCGGTGGTGCGCGATTTCCGGCGGGCACAGGACAGCCTGCAGCTCGGCAATGCCATCGTGCGTACGCCGGGGCGGAACATCTGGCGGATCGACAGCCTGCAGTTCACCGATCTGAAGCAGAGCGCGGCCGCTGCCGATTCGCTGCAGCAGGCCGGCTTCGTGGTCATGGGCTGGGATCTCGAATGGAAGTACGACCACCGGAAGCTTTGCGTCACCCACAGCGCCGAAGAGATCGTGGCGCAGATCGACAGCCTCTTTGCCCGCGGAAAAACCACCCTGCCCGACCACCTCGTGCTCCTCGCCCACGACCAGGTGTACGACACGCCCGATGATTCCCTCCAGCTGCGGCGCCTGCTGCAGCTGCTGAAAGGAAAGGAAGGCTATGAGCTGGTGCTGGCCACGGGGTTCCCGGGGGCGAGGAATTAGGTGTTGG
>DATAGL010000358.1:0-1583 GCA_036263755.1 Chitinophagaceae bacterium
TGACGATCGAAGAAGTGGCGCTCCGGCTGGGCTACCATGACGGGCCCACGTTCCAGCGCGCTTTCCGGCAGTGGACCGGTCTTTCAGTTTCCGCTTTCCGCACTGCGCTGAAAAAAACCGCCGGCTGAAGGAAAACTCCGGTCCGGTGGTTCCGGCTTCAGAGCCCGGGTTCTTCCTGCCGGCAGCTTTCTTTCGCGATCTTATACCTGTGCAGGCGTTGACCAGGGAGAACGCCAGGTCTCTTTCAAACGGCTTCCGGGCGGAGCGCCCCGGAGGGAACGGCCGGCTGTTCGGTCCGGGCGTTCCGGGCAAGGGAGACCGCGAGCGCAGCGGCCCATACGATGTGGGCGACCAGGTAAATATTCAGCCCGATGGCAGCCAGGGCCGGTAAACGGAATTGCTGCCCGAAGCCGTCCAGCAGGCAGCTGGCGCCGAGCATAAGGGTCAGGAGGCCCAGCGCTCTGGCGTCCCGGTACAGGAGGCGGCCCAGCCCGAGCCACCACACACCGCCCAGGAGCATGCCCAGGCTGTTCCACAGGCCATCCACCACCCCGCGGGTGCTGAAGGCGAACAGCTGTTCCAGCACCTCTTTGCCGCCGGCAGAAGCACCGGGGTAGGCCTGCATGAGCGGCGGCCACTGGGCCGCCAGCTGTGCGGCCCCCATAGCACCGCCCAGGATATAGGCAGCGCCCGAAAAGGTAACCAGGGGCATCCAGGGGTGGTGAAAGCGGTAGCGCTGGTGCATCAGCAAGAGCACCGGCAGCAGGAGCAGGTAATAGCCCCAGAGGTCGAAGATATAGAACCAGTACATCCACTCGTGGCGGTGGGCATACTGCAGCGCCAGCAGGGGGTCGGAGAAGGCTTCGAAATGAAAATCCACGGCGATGGCGCCGGTGCCGAGGCAGGCGGCGGCCAGCAGGGCGGCGGCGGCACAGGCGCCGGCTACGGCTTTCGGGTAGGCTGTTTGCATCATGCTGTTTTATGGCAAAATTGGCCCGGGCACCACCGGGGTCCAAGGGGCGATACCTGCCAAAATCAGGGCCGTTGCCGCCAGGCGTGCCGTACCTCGGAAGAACTTTTCCCAATCTATCCCAGGATCCGGAGTCGTATAGGCCCGGTCGCAGGGCGGAAGGGTTCCCTTGAAAAAGGGAAAAATATCAGGACATGGCTGCATGCAGCACCAGGGTGTCCGGATCTTTCTGCTGAACGGAAAATGCTGCCGGTGAACCGAACAGCCAACGGGAAACGTAAAGTAGGGCACTTCAGCCCGACAGGCAGATGCAGGCTGACCCTAACGCTAAAGCAAAGGAAAGAACATCCTTTTGACCTTGGTCTTAGTCCAGAAATGCCGTTCAAAATGCAACCGGGAGATCGTAAGACTGGAAATCACCCATTCCCCCTCTTCGGCTTTCAGGATCCATTTGACGACCGGGCTCCAGGGCAGCCGCCGGGTGGAGTACTGAATGACCTCCTGTATCCTGCCTATTTCAATGGAATGCGACTGGCCTCTTTGAATGATCTCCAGTTCCCCGCCCCGGATGATCAGCGCCGTTCGCCGTGACAGCGCCAAATGGTTGAAGAAC
>DATAGL010000359.1:0-4316 GCA_036263755.1 Chitinophagaceae bacterium
CAGTACGAAAACGGAAACATGAATGCGGCGCTGGATGCCCTGAATAAATACAACGAGCGTTTTGCCAACGGCACCTACTCCACGCAGGCCAATTATTTCCGCGGGGAGATCTACGCCTCGCGCAAAGACTGGCCCAATGCACTGGCTGCGTACAGCGTGGTGGCCGAGCGGGCACCCAACCCCTTTGCGGAAGCCAGCGTACTGCAGGCCGCACGCATCCAGTTCTTTGAGCTGAAGGACTATGCCGGCGCCGAGCGCTATTACAACCAGCTGAAAGGGCTGACAGGCAATGCAGAGAACCGCCTGGAAGCCATGCGCGGTTTGCTGCGCAGCCAGTACCAGCAGAAGAAATGGGCGGAAGCCGCGGAGAACGCCCGGGAGCTCGTGGGCCTGAAAGGCAGCACCGCAGATGATAAAGCCCTGGCCAACATGACCATCGGTCGCTCCGGACAGCAGGCCGGCCAGTATGATGTGGCGATCAATGCCTTTAAAAGCGTTACTGCCGTGAACAAGGGCGCCCTGGCCGCGGAAGCCCGGTACGAGATTGCCAGCAGCTGGCTTCAGTTGAACCGGCTTCCGGATGCCGAAAAAGCAGCCTTTGAAGTGATCAATAAATCGGGATCCTATGACTGGTGGGTAACAAAGGCTTATATCCTCCTCGGCGATGTGTACCTGAAGCAAAAGGACTATTTCAATGCCAAGGCCACGTTTCAGAGTGTGTCCGACAACTCCCTGAATGCGGAGCTGAAGGCCGAAGCGCAGACAAAGCTGAACCAGGTGATCGAAGAAGAAAAGATGAACAGCAAGGTCGTCAATCAATAACCCCGCGAAAAGACCCGAACACATGAAGCGCATTTTCCTGATGATACCGTTCCTCGCCGTGCAGCTGTGCACGATGGCGCAGGACTCCACGAACCGAAAGAAAGAAGTAAAGATCACTTCCACCTTCAAGCCCCAGCTGAAAGAGGCGGCTAAGATCAACTTCAATGCAAGTCCGCCCGTGGCCGATTCCTCCCGCCCGAGACTCCAGTATTCCCTGCCGAACCAGAACCTCCTCTTCGGCTTTCAGCCCGGTTCGCTGCGGCCACTGGCCCTGCAGGTGGACAGCCTGGGTGCCTGGAACAACGAGAGTTACGTGAAGCTGGGGTACGGTAACCTGAAATCACCTTATATCCAGGCAGGCCTTTCCCTGGGGGACGGGAAAACGACGGGCATCAACCTTTACGCCCGGCATATCTCCGCAGAAGGCAAGCGCGCCTACCAGGAATTTTCCAACAGCAACCTCGACCTGAGCGGCTATGTGCGTACCGGTAAGAACCTGGAATGGACCGGCCGTTTCGGGGGCGAGCAGGAAAAATATTACCGCTACGGCTTCGAGCCGCAGACCCTCCAGGTTTCTGAAGATTCGCTGCTGGCGCGGTACCAGACCTGGCGCGGCCGCATCGGCTTCCACAACCTCAGTCCGACGGCCTACGGTATTTCTTATGCCCCGGAAGTGCGGATCGATATCTTCAACGATAACCGCAGCAATACCGAAAGCAACACCCGCGTACACCTGCCCCTGAAAAAAACGCTCGGTCCGGCCTTTGAAGTGGACCTGTCGCTGACGGCCAACCTCAGCCGGTACAAGCCCGAGGAGAAGGAAGTGATCAACAATAATTTCGTATCCATCACCCCATCGGTGCTGTACCGAAAGCCGAACCTGTTTATCCGTGCGGGGATTAATCCTTCCTGGGACAACGGCGAGTTCAAGCTGTTTCCCTCCGTGCATGCCGAAGTGGCTACTACCGATAAACGCTTTACTGTTCAGGCAGGCTGGATCGGTTACCTGCGTAATGCAGGCTTCCAGTACCTTGCCGGCTTCAACCCCTATATCTGGGCGCCTCAGGCCGTCTTTAACACACGGATCGAAGAGCGGTATGCCGGCTTCAAAGGCTCCATCGGCGATCATTTCACCTACAGCGCCAAGATTGCAGGCAACGTGCTGAACAACCAGCCCCTGTTTACCAACGACACCAGCGCGGCCGGCGGCGGCCAGGCCTTTGTGGTGCTCAACGAGCCGAAGATGAAGCAGCTGCATATCGGCGGTGAACTCGGGTATAACGTAGGGGAGAAGTTCTCGGTGGTTTCCAACCTGGCGTTCAACCAGTACATGGGACTGGAGCGCCACCGCAAGGCCTATGGCCTGCTGCCCATTGAGTTCAAAACCACCATGCGGCTCCAGGTGCTGCGCGACCTTTATGTAAATGCCGATGTGTTCGCCTTCGACGGTCCCCGTTTCATCCGCAAGGACGGCGACCTGGGCAATGTGCAGGGAGCGATCGACATGAGTGCCGGGCTCGAATTCCGGGTGGTCCGCCACATTAAACTCTGGGCCCAGTTCAACAACGTTTTCAACAATCCATACGAGCGCTGGGATCAATATCCGGTTTATGGCTTTAACATTTTGGGCGGCGTCGTATTTTCGTTCGCTCAAAACAACAAATAGTGCTGCCTGAACTTACCCATTACTTGCTTCGTAACCGGCTCGTCCATATTCCCGGCGTAGGGTCGTTTGCCGTACGCCAGCAGCCGGCCGAGCTGGACTTTGCCAGTAAGCTGCTGTATCCGCCCACCTTTTCCATCGATTATTCCGAAGACGGCGGCGTACCCGGCGACCAGATCCCGTTCCTCGCCCGCCAGCTCGATGTGCAGGAATCGGTGGCCCGCGACCGGATGGCTGCCTGGAGCGATGAGCTGGGCCGCCACCTGCGGCAGCAGGATTTCCGCTGGAAAGGAGTCGGTGTGCTGCACTGGGACGGCGGGAAGATCTCCTTTCACCCGGAAACAGTCCCGGTACGGGGGCTCCAGCCGCTGCCGGCAGCCAAGGTGCTGCGGGAACAGCAAGTGCACACCGTGCAGATCGGCGACCAGGAAGTGCAGGCCGGGGGCGTTCCGGAAACAGCCGTTGAAGAAGGTCCCGCAACCCGGCGCCCGTACGCTGTTTGGGCAGGCTGGATCCTGCTGGTCCTCTGCCTCGCTTTTATTGCCTGGTACCTGCTGCAATCTTCGGAGCAGCGGCCTTCCGCCGGACTGCAGCAAAAGCCGGATATAGAAACGCCCGGGCCCCGCTACAAATAATACCCGGCGGTTGCCCCTGTTCCCTTTATTTTGCAGGTCCATATGAGCGGCATTGTGCACCATACAACCTGCCCGGTTTGCGGCAGCGCTTCCATCAATCCCCTGTTAACCGTCCGGGATCATTCGGTCAGCAAGGAAAGCTTTGTGATCTGGCAATGCGCCGAATGCACCCTGCGCTTCACCCAGGATGCGCCCGACGAGGCTTCCATCGGCCGCTATTACCAATCGGATGATTATATTTCCCATACCCATACCAGCCCGGGCCTGATCGGAACCCTGTACGAGAAGGTGCGCAGCTTCACATTGGGGCAAAAGGCGGCGCTCATCCGCCGGCACACACAAAAAGAAAAGGGAAGGATCCTGGACATCGGTTGCGGTACCGGGGCTTTCCTGAATGCCATGCAGCAGAAGGGCTGGACGGTAACCGGCGTGGAGCCTGATGCAGGCGCCCGGGCCCGGGCCCGGAGTCTTTTTGGCATTGAAGCCGCCGAGCCGGCTGCCTTACGCGGACTGCCCCGCGGCCAGTTCGATGCGATCACCCTCTGGCATGTGCTCGAGCACGTGCATACCCTGCACCCGTATTTGGAACTGCTGAAAAGCCTGCTGGCACCCGGCGGCGTGATCGTCATTGCCGTGCCGAATTATACGGCCCGGGATGCGGCTGCCTACCGGCTTGAATGGGCGGCTTATGATGTGCCCCGCCACTTATATCATTTCTCGCCCCGAAGCATGCAGGTGCTGGCCCGGCGTCATGGACTGGCGGTGCTGGAGCAGCGGCCGATGTGGTTCGATGCTTTTTACATTGCCCTGCTCAGCTCCAAATACCGCCATGGAAAATCCCGCTGGATCGGCGCCGGCTTCCAGGGCCTGTGGTCCAACCTGGGTGCAGTGCTGAACCGGGAGCGGGCGAGTTCGGTGACGTACGTGCTCCGGCCGGCAGAAATAAAAGTTTAAAAGTTTACGGGTTTACAAGTTCACAAGTTTTACTCTTTAGGGGCTGACCGCATTCAATATTAGCCCTGCAAAAGCCATCCATACCAGTCCTCCCCACCAGGCTCCCGGTGAACGGGTGAACTCTTAAACAAGTAGACTATGGAACTATCTCCCTACAACGGAAACTGCACCTCGTACACTTCCGGCCAGAGCTTGCCGGTTACATAAATCTTTTTGGTCTGGGGATCGTAGGCAATGCCGTT